>JAIFMA010000152.1 GCA_020048795.1 Rhodoferax sp. | reverse complement strand
TCACCGTCACCCAGTCAGCCACGAAGCCTGGGCCGCCGAGCGCCGGGCTGTTGAACACGCCGGTCAGGATGGCACCCAGAATACCGCAGACACCGTGCACGCCAAACACGTCCAGCGAGTCGTCAGCACCCAGCATTTTCTTCAGGCCGTTGACACCCCACAGACCGGCAAAACCTGCCAGCAAACCAATCATCAGCGCACCGCCGATACCCACATTGCCGCAAGCCGGGGTGATGGCCACCAGGCCCGCTACACAACCTGAAGCCGCACCGAGCATCGAGGCTTTGCCCTTCATCAAGGCTTCACCCACGCACCAGGACAACACTGCCGCAGCCGTTGCCAGGAAGGTGTTGACAAAGGCCAGCGCGGCAAAACCGTTCGCTTCAAGGGCCGAGCCGGCGTTAAAACCAAACCAGCCGACCCACAGCAGTGCAGCACCAACCATGGTCAATGTCAGGCTGTGAGGTGCCATCGATTCCTTGCCATAACCGATACGTTTGCCAACCATGAAGGCACCCACCAGACCCGCCACAGCGGCGTTGATGTGCACCACCGTACCGCCAGCAAAGTCCAGCGCACCGGTCTGCCAGACGTAACCCGCCTTGGCGGTCATGGCATCTGCAACATCTTTGGCGGCGTAAGCGTCAGGGCCCATCCAGAACCAGACCATGTGGGCAATCGGGGCATAGCTGAAGGTGAACCATAACACCGAGAACAGCAACACGGCAGAAAACTTCATACGTTCGGCAAACGCGCCGACGATCAGCGTGCAGGTAATGGCGGCAAAGCTGGCCTGGAAGGCGGCAAACACGATCTCGGGGATGTACACGCCTTTGCTGAAGGTTGCTGCGTTGGCAAAGGTGCCCGCTGTGTTGTCCCAGATGCCTTTCATGAACAGCCGGTCAAAGCCGCCAAAAAACGCGTTGCCCTCGGTAAATGCCAGGCTGTAACCATAAATGAACCACAGCACCACGATGAGCGAGAACGTGACCATCACCTGCATCAGAATGGACAGCATGTTTTTGCTGCGCACCAGGCCACCATAGAACAGGGCCAGACCGGGTACCGCCATCATGATCACCAGCAGCGTGGACAGCATCATCCATGAGGTGTCGCCCTTGTTGGGAACGGGTACCGGCGCTGCTGTAGCGACCGCGCTGGCCGGCGCGGCAGCAACCGCGCTCGCCGGAGCAGCGGCGGAAGCAGCGGTGTCGGCAGGTTTGGCTTCAGAAGATGCCGGTGCCGTGGCCGAGGCCACCGGCGCTGCCGCAGGGGTTGCCGGGGACTGCGCCATGCTGGTGGTACCGCCAAGCAGCAAGCCTATACCCAGCGCAAGAGAGAGAAGTAATTTTTTCATGTGATTTCCAATCAGTGAAGGTCAGCGAGCGGTGCTGCAGGGTCTTTACAAAGCTTCCTTGCCGGTTTCACCGGTGCGGATGCGGATGACTTGTTCGACCGGATAGACAAAGATCTTGCCGTCACCAATCTTGCCGGTGCGGGCAGCACCTTCAATGGCCTCGATCACCTGATCGACCAGTTCATCGGCAACAGCGGCTTCGATCTTCACCTTGGGTAAAAAATCGACCACATATTCCGCACCGCGATACAGCTCGGTGTGGCCTTTTTGGCGACCGAAGCCCTTGACTTCAGTGACCGTAATGCCTTGCACGCCGACGGCGGAGAGCGCTTCGCGCACCTCATCGAGCTTGAAGGGTTTGATGATGGCAGTGACAAGTTTCATGGTTTCTCCTGGGCGGGGGCGGAAAGGTAGGTACTGGCTGATTTCAATTTCATAAACATCTCCAACATGTCGTCAGACAAGCCTGTAAAGCAGGGTTCATGCCACACTGGTGAGGTGCCGTTATTTCTGTATCGCCACGCACAATCAACCTGGTTTGCAGTAACATGTCTGTATAAATAAACAGTATGCATTGTTATGGTGCGTAAATTCAACGCGGCGCTGGTAGGGTGCACCGTTTTAGCAAGGAAAACTCATGAGTCTGTCTTGGGTACAAAGTCGAGCCCTGCTGGGGCTGGAGGCGGCAGCGGTTACCGTTGAAGTTCACCTGTCCAACGGATTACCCAGTTTTACCCTGGTAGGTCTGGCCGATGTCGAGGTCAAGGAGGCACGCGAACGGGTGCGATCTGCGATTCAGAACTCGGGGCTGGAGTTTCCCAACAACAAACGCATCATCGTCAATCTGGCACCGGCCGACCTACCCAAGGACTCCGGACGCTTTGATTTGCCGATTGCGCTCGGCATTCTGGCAGCCAGCGGGCAAATTGATTCAGCAGCCCTCGCGGCTTTTGAATTTGCCGGGGAACTGTCACTCTCGGGCGAATTGCGGCCAGTCCGTGGTGCGTTGGCCATGAGCCTGGCGCTGCACGCCACCCAGGTGGTGACACAGCTGGTGTTGCCACCAGGCAACGCTGAAGAGGCAGCCCTGGTGCCCACGGCGCAAGTCTATCGGGCCTGCCATTTGCTCGATGTGGTGCAACACTTTCTGCCGCAGGGGCCAGAAGCCGCAGCGCGTGAAGCGGGTAAAGGATGGTGCCGCGTCCACGCCACCGCGCAGGTGCATGCAGCACATTACCCGGATCTTGCCGATGTCAAAGGTCAGTTGGGTGCCAAACGGGCGCTTGAAATCGCTGCCGCCGGTGGCCACAGCCTGCTGCTGATGGGGCCACCGGGCTCGGGCAAATCGATGCTGGCACAGCGCTTTGCCGGGTTGCTGCCGCCGATGACCACCGACGAAGCCCTGCAAAGTGCGGCAGTGGCCAGTCTGGGAGGGCAGTTTTCGTTAGACAAATGGGCGCAGCGGCCCACTTGTCATCCACACCATACTGCTAGCGCTGTTGCCTTGGTGGGTGGCGGCTCACCGCCCAGACCCGGAGAAATCTCGCTGGCACACAACGGCGTGTTGTTTTTAGACGAGTTGCCAGAGTTCCCCAGGGCTGCGCTTGAAGCCCTGCGCGAACCCCTGGAGACCGGCACCATCACCATCGCGCGGGCGGCACGCCGCTCGGATTTTCCGGCCAGGTTTCAGTTGATCGGTGCCATGAACCCCTGCCCCTGTGGCTACCTGGGGTCTACCCAAAAGGCTTGCCGCTGCACACCGGACCAGGTGGCGCGTTATCAGGGCAAGCTCAGCGGCCCGCTGGTGGACCGCATCGACCTGCATGTAGAAGTTCCTGCCGTGGTGCCGGGTGAACTCCTGCAGTCGCCCCCTGGCGAGTCAAGCGCGATCATTCAGGCTCGCTGTAGCATGGCACGCGAACGCGCGTTGGCCCGACAGGGCAAGCCCAACCAGGCCTTGCAAGGGCAGGAAATTGACCAGTTTGTGCTGCTCGATGAAGCTGCCGCCAAGTTGCTGAACGTGGCGGCAGCGCGTCTGGGCTGGTCGGCCCGCAGCACCCACCGGGCCCTGAAGGTCGCACGCACCATTGCCGACCTCGCAGGAGCCCGCACCACTCAGGTCACCCACATGGCCGAGGCCATGCAATATCGCACTAAAATTTCGCGCCATTGACACCCGAACCCAGGCACGCAAGCAGGACAATGACAGTCATGACAGAACAATATTTTGAGATGTTGTGGGATTGTGCGCAGTGTGGTGCGCATGACCTGCTGGGCACAACCCATCGGCATTGCCCCACATGCGGGGCAGCGCAGGACCCAACGCGGCGGCGTTTTCCACAGCCAGGCCAGGAGATCGAGGCCAAGGGCCACCGTTTTGTCGGGGCCGACTGGGCTTGCGGTTATTGCGAGTCGCCCAATTCGGCGGCAGCGGCGTTTTGTGGCAATTGCGGGGCCCCCAAGGATGGCACGAAAGAGGTCAAGCTGGTTCAGCCGGATGTGCCGGTGTCACCCGCAGCGCCAACGCCAACGCCGACAAACCGTGCTGGCTTTCGGTGGATCAAGCTGCTGTTTGCCTTGATGCTGATGGGGGGTGCTTTGTTGGCCTACCTATTTTTCAGCCAGCACGAGCAGCGTGTGCAACTGGTGGAAAAGACCTGGAGCCGCCAGATTGATGTGGAGCGTTATGCTTCGGTTTCAGGGTCTGACTGGTGCGATGCCCTGCCTGCCGAGGCCTATCAGGTGACCCGCACGCGCGAGCAACGCAGCACGCGCCAGGTCGAAGCCGGACAGGACTGTGTGGATGTACGCAGTGACGTTGGCGACGGTAGCTTCACCAAACGCCGTGAATGCAGTACGCGGTATCGCAGCGAACCCGTTTATGACAACAAGTGCAGCTACCGGATCAACCGCTGGCAGGTTGCCCGAACCGAGCGCCTGGACGGTGGTGCCGCTCTGGCACCGGCTTGGCCCCGTCCGGTGTTGGGCAACTCGCTGCTGGGTGGCAGCGGCCTGGGGGCAGAGCGGCTGGGCACGCGGCGTGAAAACTACCGCATCAAACTGCTGTCGGCCCAGGGCAAAAATTGGACATGCGACCTCAACCCCGACATCTGGACGCGTCTGAGTCAAGGCCAGAGCCTGGCTCTGAAAGTCCGTGGTACCGGTGGGGCAGATTGCGCCAGCCTGATCACCCAGCCGTGACCAGCTTGCCGCCGCCCCTGAAGCCATGCCACCCAGCGAGCCCCATGACGCGCGCCTGGTGATCTGGCTGTCGCTGGCGCAGCTGATCAGTTGGGGGAGTCTGTTTTACCTGTTTGCACTGCTGATCGAGCCGCTGGAGCGAGAGCTCAATTTGAGCCGGGCCCAGGTGTCGCTGGCATTCAGCCTGGCGCTGCTGGCTGAAGGGCTGGCGGCCTATCTGGTGGGACGCTGGATTGACCAGGGCTACGAGCGGCGGGTGATGACGGGTGGTTCACTGCTGGCAGGTATATGCCTGGCGTGGCTCAGCCGTGTGAACGGTTTGGCGGAGTTGTATGCCGTGTGGATGGCGCTGGGTGTGGTCATGGCAGCGGTTCTGTACTCTCCGGCTTTTGCCCTGGTGACACGTCGGTTTGCCCACGACTTTCGGCGCGCCATCATCACGCTGACCTTCTTGGGCGGCCTGGCCAGCACGGTGTTCATTCCCCTGTCGGCCTGGCTGATGAGCACCCTGGGTTGGCGTACCGCTGTGTTGTGCCTGGCTGGCTTGCACCTGATTGTCTGTGCGCCTTTGCACGCGCTGGTGCTGCGTGGGGCACCGGGGCGACATCTGGCGCGGGGGTCTGATTCAGCCGAACCAGCCCCTGCGGGCAGTTTGCGTGGCCTGCTGAGCAGTCTGCCCTTTCTGTTGATTGGACTGTTTGTCACGTTGATGATGTCGGTCACTGTGGCTATTCCGGCCCATATGGTGAGTCTGCTGAGAGAAAACGGTTTGTCTGAGACCTGGGTGATTGCCATGCCCGCGTCGATCGGCGTGATCCAGGTGGTGGGGCGCGTGCTGATGTACTTTTTTGAGCACCGAATGGACTTGCACCAGGTCAACCGGCTGGTGCCGCTGCTGATACCGCTGGGCCTTGTGACGCTGCTTGCAGCCTCCAGTGTGGTGCAAGGGCAATTGGTCGGCGTTGGCCTGTTTGTGCTGCTTTACGGTTTGGGCAACGGCATGCTGACCATCGTCAAAGGCACGGCCATCGCAGAGTATGTCAGTCGCACCCACGTGGCCAGCCTCAATGGGGCGCTGGGTGTTCCGCTGGCACTGGCGCGGGCCGTTGCCCCCCTGTTACTGGGCCTGACGTGGACACCACAGACGGGCTACCGCCACGGACTCTGGCTGATGCTGGCCCTGAGCCTGGTGGGGGTTGCTGCCCTGATGCTGGCACAGCGTTTGAGCTTGCGCCAACGCGAACCGGCCTGACTATCTCACGTTGATGCCCAGCAGCTCCACTTCAAATAGCAGCGTGGCATTGGGTGGGATCACGCCACCCGCGCCGCGCTCGCCATAAGCGATCGCTGCCGGGCAGGTCAGCCGGGCCTTGCCCCCGACCTTCATCAGTCCAACCCCTTCCGTCCAGCATTTGATGACCTGGCTCAAGGGGAATTCGATGGCCTGGTTGCGCTTGTAACTGCTGTCGAACTCCCGGCCATCAGGGAAAGTGCCGCGGTAGTTGACCTTGACCTTGTCGCTCGCCTTGGGGCTGTCACCCGTACCATCTTTCAGTGACCGATAGACCAGTCCGCTGGCGGTGACCACTGCGCCGGACTCTTTGGCTGCGGCCTCCAAGGTGGCATCGGCGGCGTGGGCGGCGGGCAGACCGAACAAAGCGGTGGTGACCAGAATCAGGGCGGATTTCAAACTTGTTTTCATGGGATCGGGTTGTGGCGCAAAAGCCCGCATCATAGTGGGCGCTGGAATCCATTGACCGACGCGGCGACAGCCCTATGGCCCGTCAAATGGCTCGGGCAGGTCGGTGGCCTGCTGTGCGGCACTGACGATATGGTCGAATTTGCCTTGCTTGAAGAGTTTGAGGAATGCCACCACCACCGTCGGGTCGAACTGGGTGCCTGCACCGATCTGAATTTCCCGGGCTGCGCGCTCAGATGGCCAGGGCTCCTTGTAAGGGCGACGGCTGACCAGTGCGTCAAACACATCGACCACGCTGACAATGCGGGTCACCAGGTGGAACTCGCGCGAGGGGCGACCTTCCGGGTAACCTTTGCCGTCCCAGCGCTCATGGTGGTGAAGGGCCACGTCACAAGCCACTGCCAGAAAACGGTCACGCTCCAGAATATTGCCACCGATGTGGGTGTGCGTGCGCACAACGTCGAATTCGGTCATGTCAAGTTTGCCGGGCTTGCCCAGAATGGCATCTGGAATGCCAACTTTGCCGACATCATGCAGACGGCTGGCTTTGCCGTAGAGGTTGGATTCCTCTGGCGAGACACCCAACTCGATCGCCAGCAGACGCGTGTAGTGGTCGATACGCCGGATGTGGCTGCCGGTGGTGTGGTCCTTGAACTCGGCGACCTTGGCCAGCATGTCAACCATGTGGTCATAGGACTGGGTAAGGTCGATGTGCAGGCGCAGGTTTTCCAGTGCGCTGGAGCATTGCTGTGCCACCATGCTGATCAGCCCACGGTCGGCATCGCTGAGGTCCTGGGTCGGTTCGATATAGATAAAACCGACCGGTTTGCGCTGCACCAGCAGGGGTACCACATAAGCGTCCTTGCGCAGGCCGTCAGGCATTTGCCCGGTCAGAACCGCTTCTGAGCACTGGGCGCGGATTTTCTCAAAACGGTCCTGAATGGTCAGATTGCCCGAGCTGGCCTGCACCGTGACATCGCGCTCATCAAAGGTGGCAATGATGCCGCCGACGGTGGAAATAAAACTCGAATCCGACAGGTTGCACAGGCCGATGATCTGCGTCAGAACCCCCTGGAAAAACTGGTGCAACGAGCGGTTGGTGATGCGGTAGATGTCGGGCGCAGCCGCCAGCACCCGCTCAAGCCCCTGGCGATTGAGGTCGATGGTGCGCAGATCGCGGAACGATTTAAGTGCCGCGCGCACCGCCGTATATAGCCGGGTGGCGGTGAGTTCGGTCTTGTCCTTGTAGTCGTCGATGTCATAGTGGTCAATGACAAAGCGCTCAGGCGCCAGCCCGGGCTGCCCGGTGCGGATGATCAGGCGGACCATCAGGTTCTTGAGGTCTTTGCGGATGTATTCCACCAGGCGCAGGCCGGCATCGTCGGTTTCCATCACCACGTCGATCAACGCCACCCCGATGTCCTTGTGCGCAGCCAGCAATTCACGGGCTTCATAGGCCGAGCTGGCCTCCAGAATGTCCAGATCGCGGTCGGCAAAACGAAAGCCCTTGAGGTTTAGCCGCGTCAGTTCGCGCATGTCAGGCTCGTCATCCACCACCAGCAGTTTCCACTGGTGGCGCGGACCTGCTGCATGGTCGGCGCTGGCGGCTGGCTCGCTGCGGGTGCGTATGAGCTTCATGGCTGGGTCTCCTTGGTGGGCGGCAGGGTCTGCTGGGCAAACCTGATGGTAAATGTGCTGCCGGCGTTGGTCTGGCTGTCACAGGCAAGTGTGCCATGCAGTTGTACGCTGACGATGTTGTAACAGATATAAAGACCCAACCCGGAGCCGCCACTGGCGCGGCGGGTGGTGTAAAACGGCTCAAAAATGCGCGCCAGTTGCTCGGCCGACATGCCCACACCATCGTCGGCAAAGCGCATCAGCACTTGGTCCTGCTCAAGCATGGCAGAAATATGGATGTTGCCAGCGCGCTTGCCATTGTCAAAAGCGTGTTGCACCGCATTCATGATCAGGTTGGTGAGCAGTTGCTCCAGCAAACCCGGCACGCCGTAGATGCCAAGGTGGTCGGCACAATCGATGTGGACGGTGATGGGCAAGCGTTTGAGGGTGTGTTGCAGGGTAAAGCACACGTCTTCGATCAGTTCGCGCATGTCAAAGCGGCCCGGCTGCTCGGAGCTCTGGTCAACCGACGTGCGTTTGAAGCTCTGCACCAGCGTGGCCGCGCGGCGCAGATTGGACAGCGCCAGCGCGCCGCCGTGGCGCAGGTGCTCCAGTTCGTCGCGCAGCAAGTCCTCATCGACCTCGTCCTGACTCAACAGGGCATTGATGCGCGCCAGGGTTTCGTCATGTTGCGAAATGGCCCCCACTGCGACACCGACCGGGGTGTTGATCTCATGCGCAAAGCCAGCCACCATGCGTCCCAACGAGGCCATTTTTTCGCTTTGCACCAGTTCGCCACGGGTGGCACTGAGTTCCTCAATTTTGCCGACAAGGTCCAGCCAGCGCCGGCGCAGCAGCTCCAGCATCAGCCAGGCCGCCATTGTCACCAGGGCAAACACCGCACCGTAGGCCAGTGAAGACTGGCGAATGCTGAGCTCGGTGGGTGTGGCAATTGGCGCGTAGTGCTGGGTCACACTGATACCCCCGCGAATGTCACCGACCCGGTAGCCCTGGTGGGCATGGCAAGGCATGCAGGGCGACTGGACTTGCAGGGGTGCCATGTAGCGCAGCAAGTCGCCATTTGGGCCGGGCTCGACACTGATGATTTCTTTGGCACCGGTTTCAAACGCCAGCAACGAGGCTTGTTCCCAGGCATCTGCCTGGTTGCCGGGTCGCAGCGGACTCAGGCTGGTCATGTGAAAAACTGCCCCGGCATCACCAGCGGCGAGCTCTGAAATCAGCCGGGTCATGTGCGCCGGGTTGATCAGCGTGAAGTTTTGCTTGTTGCTGTCATTGTCGGGTGCGCCAGCCGGGGTGGACAGGTAAATCCCGCCGTGTTTTTCGTTCCAACTGCGCATGAGCATGACCATGCGAAAAACGTTGCGGGCACCCTCTGCGGCCACCTGAATGCTTTGTTCACGCAGGTGCGCCACATTGATGTGCAGCGCCACCACCACCGCCAGTCCCCACAGCACAAACAACACCAGCCAATAGCGGCGCTGGTGAATCACTGCAGGAATGGCGGCCAGGTGATTGAACAACATGATGCAGGGCAGGGATGCCCGGAAAGCCTCCCGTAAGCATAACTCAGGCCGCCTGCGAAAGCCATAAAAAAACCCCGGCAGCCGATTCGACTGCGGGGTTTTGCGTCTGTTGAATGCTATAAACTAAGTAGCTTTTGGCGCAATGCTAACAAGGGCTAGAGGCCGATTTCTTATAAAAATCAGACCAGCAGCGCATTCACCCGCTTGACGTAGGCGGCCGGGTCATCGGGCATGCCACCTTCGGCCAGCAGCGCCTGGTCAAACAAAATATGCGCCAGATCGTTGAAGTGCACCGAGCCGTCGAGCTTTTTCACCAGCGGGTGCTCGGCGTTGACTTCCAGCACCGGTTTCACGTCGGGGGCGGTTTGGCCAGCCTGCTTGAGCATGCGCGCCAGTTGTGTGCTCATGCCGTGGTCTTGCACCACCAGGCAGGCCGGCGAATCGACCAGACGGGTGGTGACGCGCACGTCCTCAGCCTTGTCCTTCAGCGCTTCCTTCAGTTTGGCCAGCAGGGGTTTGAAGGTTTCAGCCGCCTCTTCAGCGGCTTTTTTCTCGGTCTCATCTTGCAGCTTGCCCAGATCTACCTGGCCCTTGGCTACGCTTTGCAAGGGGGTGCCGTCAAATTCGTGCACGTAGTTCAACGCCCACTCGTCCACGCGGTCGGTCATCAGCAGCACTTCAATGCCCTTTTTCTTGAACACTTCAAGCTGCGGACTGTTTTTGGCGGCGGCCAGGGTGTCGGCGGTGATGTAGTAGATGGCTTCCTGGCCTTCTTTCATGCGCCCCTTGTAGGCGGCAAAACTCACGCTTACCGTGTCGGTGGTACTTGATGCAAAGCGCAGCAGCTTGGCAATGCGGTCCTTGTTGGCATAGTCTTCGCCCAGGCCTTCTTTCAGCACAGCACCAAATTCGCTGTAGAACCTGGTGAACTTGCCAACATTTTTCTCGGCCTCAGCCTTGTCTTCTTCGCTGACTACATCGGTGACACCATCGGCTGCCGGTGCGGCCTCAGGCAGCTTGTCATTTTTGGCCAGATCTTCCAGCATGCCCAGCACGCGTTTGGTGCAGCCTTCACGGATCGCTTTGACGTCGCGGCTTTCCTGTAGCAACTCGCGACTCACATTCAGTGGCAGATCGCTTGAGTCAACCACACCTTTGACAAAGCGCAGGTAGGTCGGCAACAGGCTCTCGGCGTCGTCCATGATGAACACACGTTTGACATACAGCTTGACACCGGCGTGTTTTTCGCGGTTGTAAAGGTCAAACGGGGCTTTGCCGGGGATGTACAGCAGCTGGGTGTACTCGGTGCTGCCTTCAACGCGGTTATGGGTGTGGGCCAGTGGCGCCTCCTGGTCGTGGCTGATTTGTTTGTAAAACTCGTTGTACTCGTCGGCGCTGATGTCTTTTTTGGCACGCGCCCAGATCGCGTTGGCCTTGTTGACGGTTTCCCACTCGCCGGTTTTCACCATGCCACCCGGTTGGCGACCGCCCTTTTCATCGCTCGGGTTGATCAGCTCACCGTCTTTCCACTCTTCCTTTTCCATCAGGATCGGCAGGCTGATGTGGTCGGAGTA
>JAIFMA010000118.1 GCA_020048795.1 Rhodoferax sp. | reverse complement strand
CGCGCTGCCGACAGTTTTCGCGCCTATTACCGCTGGGTGCCTGCGGGTCGTTGGCGCATCGACTACACACTGCGCCTGAACAACGCCGGTCAGTTTAAATTGCCCGCAACCCGCATTGAGGCGATGTACGCACCGGAGATTTTTGGTGAATGCCCGAATGCCGCCTGGCTGGTGCTGCATGTGTAGCCCACTGTAGGCAAAACGCGCAAGCCGTGCCGGTTAGTGCTCTTGGGTTGCCCATGCGTCATTCGACGCATTTGAATCAACCCAGGCAGTATCTGAACCCGGTAGCTCAAATACTGCACCTCGTTTCAGTCACGCAACAAAATTCAACCCGTCAATTGGAAAGACCTGAACCTGCCGGCAGCAGCACGACAAAGATGAAACCAGTGCCTGTAAAGACGGCATTGAAGCGTTTGATTTCAAGACGGCCAAGGAGTTGGTCAGCGCGGGCCGAACCGAAGACCTTTTGGCCTACCTGATGTTCCTGCAAGCCGGGTTTGTTGGGTGAAGTTGCAGCCCAAATTTGATCACCACATCACCCATATGGGCTACCCCGAATTACCCTTTGCGGTGATGGACGCAAGTCCGGGACTACCCAAAAATCAGCGGGTGCAAGAGAGCTGCCAAAATTGCTGGCGCGACCCCACTTGCCAAACCCTAACAAACCCAACGACTATATGCAGTCGGCCAACGGAGAACACCCATGGATTTCAACAAAGAATTTGACGCATCAGGCCTGTCTTGCCCGCTTCCCATCGTCAAAACCAAGAAGGCTTTGACGGACATGACCTCGGGTCAGGTGCTACGCGTGATTTCGACCGACCCGGGTTCGGTGTGCGACATGGCAGCTTTTGCCGAGCAAACGGGCAACGCGCTGCTGGAGCAAGCCACTGAAAACAGCAAGTTTGTTTTCTATCTCAAGAAAGCCTGAGTCAAGCAGGCGACTAACCCACTTTCCGGAGCATAAACGCATGGCAACCAAAAAAATGGCGCTGATCGCAACCAAGGGCACGCTGGACATGGCGTACCCGCCTTTCATCCTGGCATCGACCGCCGCGGCGCTGGGCTGGGATGTGCAGATTTTCTTCACCTTCTATGGCCTGCAACTGCTGCGCAAGAGTCTGGACGACATCAAGATCAGCCCGCTGGCCAACCCGGCCATGCCCATGCCTGTGCCCATGCCCGTGATGGTTCAGATGCTGCCCGGCATGGAGTCGATGGCAACCATGATGATGAAGAACAAAATGAAGTCCAAGGGCGTTGCGTCGCTTCAGGAACTGCGTGACATCTGCCTCGAAGCCGAAGTCAAATTTGTGGCTTGTCAAATGACCGTGGACTTGTTCGAGTTTGAAACCAGCGAATTCATCAAGGAGGTCGAGTACGGCGGCGCTGCCACTTTCATGAAGTTTGCTGGCGAATCTGACGTCTGCCTGTTTATCTGACCGCTTGACGGTGCTGGCTTCACCACCCAATGTGTCATCACACGGGGTGGTGGGGCTTTCCCACCCCCTCCCTGCCAGGCGGTGTTGATTCCATTTCCAAATCAGTGGTGTCTGGGCGCGAAGCCGCAGGCAGTGCATCGGGAGGACCAGGCGAAGCAACCACCACACGGATGATTTAGCAGTGCCATGAGATGCCACCAAACGGGTGTGCCTCGCCTGCAATCGAACCCTCCCCCGAGAAATCCGACATCAAAAAACTGATCCTGTGCGCTTACCCACAAGGGTTTCGCCTACGGACTGACGCGCTTCACTTGTCAAACAGCGGTTTGTATAAAAACCTTAAACTTCCAACTTCCAACCCGATCAACCCGCACAACCAACACACCCAAAATGGCCCTTGTTCAGGCTCATCGCTGAATTGGAAAATGCTCCAGCCCTGCTGGATCGTGCAACAACTGAGCCGGCCCCCCCTATGAGGCCTGCAAACGGAGACCCTTATGCTACTCACACAAGACCAGGAAATGATCCGCGACGCGGTACGCGACTTTGCCCAAGCCGAACTCTGGCCCCATGCCGCTCGCTGGGACAAAGAGCACCACTTTCCCAAAGACGTGCACCAGGGGCTGGCAGCGCTCGGGGCCTATGGCATTTGTGTGCCTGAAGAACTGGGTGGCGCCGGGCTGGACTACCTGACGCTGGCCCTCGTTCTTGAAGAAATTGCTGCGGGCGACGGCGGCACCAGCACCGTGATCAGCGTCACCAATTGCCCGGTCAACGCCATTCTGATGAAATTTGGCAACATTGCACAGAAAAAGCAATGGCTGGAGCCGCTGGCGCAGGGGCAGATGCTGGGCGCCTTTTGTCTGACTGAACCCCATGTGGGCTCGGATGCCTCATCTTTAAGGACCACCGCAGTCAAAGACGGTGATAGCTATGTCATCAACGGTGTCAAGCAGTTCATCACCAGCGGCAAATATGGTGACGTGGCCATTGTCATTGCCGTCACCGACAAGGGCGCGGGCAAAAAGGGCATGAGCGCATTTCTGGTGCCCACCAGCGCGCCCGGCTACCTGGTGGCGCGCGTCGAAGACAAACTGGGCCAGCACAGCAGCGACACCGCCCAGATCAATTTTGACAACTGCCGCATCCCGGCCGAGAACCTGATTGGCAAGGAAGGTGAAGGCTACGGCATCGCCCTGGGTGGCCTGGAGGGCGGGCGCATTGGCATTGCGGCGCAAAGCGTGGGTATGGCGCGCAGTGCACTCGATGTTGCTGTGGCCTATGCCAAAGACCGGCAAAGTTTTGGCACTGCCATCTTCAACCACCAGGCAGTAGGCTTCAGGCTTGCCGAGTGTGCTACTCAATTAGAAGCAGCCCGGCAATTGATCTGGCACGCAGCGAGCTTGCGCGATGCGGGCCGTCCGTGCCTCAAAGAAGCCGCCATGGCCAAGCTGTTTGCCAGCGAAATGGCCGAAAAGGTGTGCAGCGCCGCCATCCAGACCCTGGGTGGCTACGGTTATGTGAACGACTTTCCGCTGGAGCGCATCTACCGCGACGTGCGCGTGTGCCAGATTTATGAGGGCACCAGCGACGTTCAGAAAATCATCATTCAAAGAGCACTGGGGTGAGCATGTCAGGCAGTTGATGCGCTCGATTTGGCAGCTCGGGCTACCCGGCAGAAAACGGCACCTGGTTTTCGGGCGGATCGTCAAAAGCCGCTTCAATGTCGCTGGGTAGCATTTGAATGGTGGCGCGCAAGCCCGGCACGGCCGCCATCAATGCCTGCTCGACGCTGCGGCGTGACCCTGCGGCGCGGCCCAACGTCCAGTTCGAGGGCATGTGCATGTGCAGATCGACGAACCGACGCTGACCCGAGCGCCGCGTGATGACGTGGTCAAACCGGATACTTTGCTGGGCGAACGCGTCAAGTGTTTGCTGGATTTCCCGCAAAACATCGGGCTCGACGGCTTCGTCCATCAGCCCCTGAGAAGACCGCCACATCAGGTGCCCCCCCTCCCAGAGAATATTCAGCGCAACCCCAATCGCGGCAACCGCATCCAGCCAGAGCCAGCCAGTCAATACCACGCCGATCAGACCCACTAGCACGCCCACCGAGGTCCAGACATCGGTGACCAGATGCTTGGCATCGGCTTCCAGCGCGATGGAACGGTGCACTTTGGCAGAACTGAACATCACCCAGGCCAGCAAACCATTAAGAGCAGAGCTCAGCACTGACAAGGCCAGGCCCCAGCCCAACTCCTGCAAGGGTTGCGGCTCAAACAACCTGGAGGCACCGGCCCAGATAATGCCCACGGCTACACCAACGATCAGGATGCCCTCAAAACCGGACGAAAAATACTCAGCCTTGTGGTGACCGTAAGGGTGCTCTTTGTCTGCCGGGCGCTGGGCAATTGTGACCATCATCAGGGCAAAAATGGCGCTGGCCAGATTCACAAACGATTCCATCGCATCAGACAACAATCCGACCGAATCGGTGACATACCAAGCCAGCGTTTTGAGTGCAATAGTCGCCACTGCGACCGTGATGGACGCCCACAGCAACCGTCTTGGGGTCAAAAATCGAATCGGCAGCTGGTTAAGCATCAGCATTGGTGGCGTAAGTTGTTGATTTAAATGATTATTTAAAAATTGAAATAAAAAAGTACCAACAAAAATTTTTGTGTCCCCCTGAAAAACGATATAAACGGTTTATATCGTTTCCATGTTTTCGTAACAGTGACAAAACCATCAGCGAGGTCATTACCGGTTAATGCTCCGTCACCACGTAACGAGGCGGTACGGGAAAAACCGTCTTACATCCGCCGTTACATCCTGAATCTAAAAAAAAGCGCACTATTGTTTTGATAGTGCGCTTTCGTTTACTAGCTTGGAGGCGCGACCCAGAGTCGAACTGGGCTAGACGGATTTGCAATCCGTTGCATAACCGATTTGCTATCGCGCCAAACTGTGTCAAAAAAGGGAAGCTGACACTTTCTGTTGTGAACTTTGGAGCGGGAAAAGAGTCTCGAACTCTCGACCTCAACCTTGGCAAGGTTGCGCTCTACCAACTGAGCTATTCCCGCATGCAGGTGCAAATCAAAGACTCGCACCAAAAAGAGTTTGGAGCGGGAAAAGAGTCTCGAACTCTCGACCTCAACCTTGGCAAGGTTGCGCTCTACCAACTGAGCTATTCCCGCGTTCAAGTCAGAAATTATAGCGTGAAACTTTTCACCTGACACACGGCACTATGGAAACTTTCTTAATGTTTGACTGGTCCCGACAGTTCAGCTCCCGCAACAGACACTTCCGGCATAGCCACTACCGGCTCGTCTTCAGGCAAGGGCGTTGGCATACGCTCCAGCGCGATCTCAAGCACTTTGTCTATCCAGCGCACAGGGACTATCTCGAGACCGTTTTTTACGTTTTCTGGAATATCCTGCAAATCCTTGGCATTCTCTTCCGGTATCAGCACCGTCTTGATATCGCCACGCAAAGCCGCTAACAACTTTTCCTTAAGGCCGCCAATGGCAGTTACTTCGCCTCGCAAGGTGATTTCACCCGTCATGGCCACATCACAACGCACCGGGATGCCAGTCATGGCGGACACAAAGGCAGTCGTCATGGCCACGCCTGCACTTGGACCATCTTTGGGTGTCGCACCATCCGGCACATGAATATGAATGTCCTTTTTCTCGAAAAACTCGTCCTTGATGCCCAAGCGATGCGAGCGGCTGCGTACCACGGTGCGTGCCGCTTCCACCGACTCTTTCATCACATCACCCAAAGAACCGGTCCGTGTGATCACGCCCTTGCCAGGCATCATGGCCGCTTCGATGGTAAGCAGGTCCCCGCCGACTTCAGTCCACGCAAGGCCGACCACCTGACCAACCTGGTTTTTCTTTTCGGCCCGGCCATAGTCATATTTGCGCACACCCAGAAAATCATTCAAGTTGTCGCCATTGACATTGACCTGCGCCTTCATTTTCTTGAGCTGCAAACCCTTCACGACTTTTCGGCAGATCTTGGAAATTTCACGCTCTAGCGAACGCACCCCCGCCTCGCGGGTGTAATAGCGGACAATGCCCCGCACTGCATCTTCGGTCACACAAAGCTCTTCCTCTTTGACACCATTGTTTTTGAGTTGTTTGGGCAACAGGTATTTCAGGGCAATGTTGGTTTTTTCATCTTCGGTATAGCCCGATAGCCTTATCACTTCCATCCGGTCCAGCAAAGCCGGGGGAATGTTCATCGAGTTGGATGTTGCGACAAACATCACATCGCTCAAATCAAAATCGACTTCGACGTAATGGTCCCCAAATTTGTGGTTTTGCTCCGGATCCAGCACTTCAAGCAAAGCGCTTGAAGGATCACCCCGAAAGTCAGTGCCCAGTTTGTCAATTTCATCAAGCAAAAACAGCGGGTTACGCGTACCTACCTTAGTCAAACTCTGCAAGACTTTACCCGGCATGGCTCCAATATAGGTACGTCGATGACCACGAATCTCGGCCTCATCACGCATACCACCGAGCGCCATTCGAACGTATTTACGCCCGGTGGCCTTGGCGACCGACTGGCCCAGCGAGGTTTTCCCTACCCCGGGTGGCCCAACCAGGCACAAGATCGGAGCCTTCACCTTGTCAACCCGCTGCTGAACCGCAAGGTATTCCAAGATCCGGTCTTTTACCTTGTCAAGGCCGTAGTGGTCTTCGTTCAGCACCCCCTCAGCGTGGGTAAGGTTGTGCTTGATTTTTGTTTTGGCAACCCACGGCAAGCCGATCAAAACATCAATGTAATTACGCACAACCGTTGCCTCAGCCGACATGGGTGACATCAGTTTGAGCTTTTTCAACTCTCCCTCAGCCTTTTTCAACGCCTCTTTGGGCATCCTGGCGACCTTGATTTTCTTGTCAATTTCCTCGATATCAGCGCCGTCTTCCCCCTCACCCAGCTCCTTCTGAATCGCCTTGACCTGTTCATTCAGGTAAAAATCCCGCTGGTTTTTTTCCATCTGGCGCTTGACCCGACCACGAATTTTCTTGTCGACATTCAGAATGTCAACCTCACGTTCGATCTGCTCAAACAGGTTTTCCAATCGGTCCTTCACGCTGGCCAGTTCGAGCACCGCCTGCTTGCTGTCGAGCTTCAACGGAAGGTGCGCGGCAATGGTATCGGCCAGGCGCCCTGAGTCGTCAATGCTGGAAATGGAAGTGAGGATTTCTGGGGGAATCTTTTTGTTCAGCTTGACGTACTGATCGAATTGTTGCATCACGGCGCGGCGCAAGGCCTCGATCTCGCTACCTTTGGATCGCAACCTGGTTTCCTGTTCCACGACAACTTCCATCGGCGTGATCGTGGCAGTGAAGTGGGATTCACCCTCATCGATTTTCCCCACCAGTGCACGCTGTTGCCCCTCCACCAGAACCTTGACCGTGCCATCCGGGAGTTTCAACATTTGCAAGATGGTCGAAATACAGCCGACACCAAACATATCAGTGACCAGAGGATCATCCTTGGCGGCGGCCTTTTGCGCCACCAGCATGATGCAGCGATCTGCGGTCATGGCGGCTTCAAGTGCCTTGATGCTTTTGGGTCGGCCGACAAAAAGCGGAATCACCATGTGCGGAAAAACCACCACATCGCGCAATGGGAGCAAGGGAAGGTCTAGCGCAGTAGCAGGCAAAGGGGTGTGACCCGACATAAAACGTCCTTTTGTTACCCGGGTGAATTGGGGTGAATTTGTCGCGTTTCAAGCGGCAATCCATTATGAACAACAAGTATCCTCTTCAACGAACACAAAACCAACTCAAAGACAAGCCAAATCAGGCCTTCTTAGCTACTTCACGGTACACCAGCAACGGTGCCTTGCTTTCATCAATGGTTGACTCTTCCACCACAACCCGTTCAACATTGGACGAATCGGGCAGGTCAAACATGGTATCAATCAGTGCCAGTTCCAGGATTGAGCGCAAGCCGCGGGCGCCCGTCTTGCGCGCCAGCGCCTTGCGCGCGATCGCCTTCAGGGCCAGTGGCCGAATCTCGAGATCAACACCTTCCATGGCAAGCAGTTTGCTGTACTGTTTGACCAGTGCATTTTTTGGCTCGGTCAGAATCTGAACCAGCGTTTCTTGGCTCAGTTCGCCCAGCGTAGCGACCACCGGCATACGTCCTACCAGTTCAGGAATCAGACCAAACTTGATCAAATCCTCGGGTTCCACCTCTTTGAAAACTTCGGTCAAGTCCCGGTTTTGTTTGCTTTTAACCGCGGCGCCAAAACCTATGCCGGATGACTCAGTGCGGTTATCGATAACTTTTTCCAGCCCGGCAAAAGCACCTCCACAAATAAACAGAATGTTGGTGGTATCCACCTGAACAAAGTCTTGATTGGGGTGCTTGCGTCCACCTTGAGGTGGCACACTAGCCATCGTTCCTTCAATTAGCTTGAGCAGTGCTTGCTGCACACCTTCACCCGACACATCGCGGGTGATCGACGGGTTGTCGGACTTGCGCGAAATCTTGTCAATTTCGTCAATATAAACAATACCGCGCTGTGCCCGTTCAACTTCATAGTTGCAGCTCTGCAGTAGTTTCAAGACAATGTTCTCAACGTCTTCACCGACGTAGCCTGCCTCCGTCAAGGTGGTGGCATCTGCCATGACAAAGGGCACATCCAGCATCCGCGCCAACGTCTGCGCCAGCAAGGTCTTGCCTGAGCCCGTCGGACCAATCAGCAAGATATTGCTTTTTGACAACTCCACATCATCTTTTGCCGCCTTGTCCTGATGCCGCAAGCGTTTGTAATGGTTGTAAACCGCCACTGCCAGAATCCGCTTGGCCGGTTCCTGACCAATCACATAATTGTCGAGGTTGGCCTTGATCTCAGCTGGTGTCGGCAAATCGCCACTGCCCAGCGTTTCAGTTGTGACAGGAAGTTCGTCGCGAATGATCTCATTGCACAGGTCAATGCATTCGTCACACACAAAAACGGAAGGACCCGCTATCAGTTTCTTGACTTCATGCTGACTTTTGCCGCAAAACGAGCAGTACAGCGTCTTTTCGCCAGAAGATCCTTTTTTTTCGGCCATGAGAACTACGCCCTTTTTGAGATAACTTGGTCAATCAGACCATATTCCTTGCACTCGTCGGCCGACATGTAGTAGTCGCGCTCGGTATCACGCTCAATGCGCTCGAGCGGCTGTCCGGTGCGCTCGGCCAGAATCTTGTTCAGTTGCTCACGCGTTTTCAAAATCTCGCGGGCCTGAATTTCAATTTCGGTCGCCTGCCCGTGACTGCCGCCGGAAGGCTGGTGGATCATGATCTTGGAGTTGGGCAATGAAAACCGCTTGCCCTTGGCACCTGCCGCCAGCAAGAAAGCGCCCATGCTGGCCGCCATGCCGGTGCACAAGGTGGAAACCTCGGGCTTGATGAAGTTCATGGTGTCATAGATGGCCATACCAGCACTCACCGATCCACCAGGCGAATTGATATAAAAAGAAATGTCCTTGTCAGGATTTTCGCTTTCCAGAAACAACAATTGCGCCACCACCAGGTTGGCCACATGGTCGTTGACCGGTCCCACCATGAAAATGACTCGCTCCTTCAGCAAGCGGGAATAGATGTCATACGAACGCTCGCCGCGGCCCGACTGCTCAATTACCATGGGCACCATGCCCAACCCTTGTGTATCCATTGCAATACTGCGATAGTTCATTTTGACTCCAAAAAACTGCTGCAACTGTAGCTAAAAAAGCCACCCCTCATGCAAATGGGGCTTGTCAGCCAAACACCAAGCCTGGCACAAGCCCCAATTGCGGAAATACGGCGATGAAACGAGAGATCAGTTTTGCGCCATCAACTCATCGAAAGAAATTGACTTTTCAGTTACTTTGGCTTTCGACATCACGAAATCCGTCACATTATTTTCCAGCACGATGCCTTCTACCTCGGCCAGTCGCTTGTTGTCACTGAAATACCAACGCGAAACCTCCGCCGGTTTTTCGTAGCTCGCAGCCAGTTCTTCCACATGCGCTTTGATCTGCTCCATTTTGGCTTGGAGATCATTGGTTTGCACCAGTTCGGCCACCACCAATCCCAACCGCACTCGGCGCTCGGCCTGAGGCCTGAACACATCATCGGGAATGACCACCTTGTCGGCATCCTTAATGCCGCGTTGCTTCAGGTCGGCGCGAGCACCATCTAGCAACCGGTCCATCTCAGCACGCACAATGGCGTTTGGCAAATCCAGCTCCGCTTTTGCCACCAGGGCATCCATGACGACCGCCTTGTTACGGGCCAGCAAGCGGAGCTTAACCTCGCGCTCCAAATTCTTTTTAATATCTGCACGCAAACCGTCAACCGATGCATCGGCAATTCCTAGTGACTTTGCCAGCGCTTCATTGACCTCTGGCAAATGGGCTGCTTCGACCTTTTTCAACGTCACCATGAAATCAGCCGTTTTGCCCGCAACATCCTTGCCGTGGTAATCGGCAGGAAACACCAGGGGAAAGGTCTTGCTCTCACCCAGTTTGAGACCACGGGTGGCTTCTTCAAACTCCTTGAGCATCTGACCATCGCCCAAAATAAACTGGAAATCTTCTGCCTTGCCACCCGAAAAAGCTTCACCGTCAATTTTGCCTTCAAAATCAACTATCACACGGTCACCGTCCTGCGCTGCTGCATCGTGGGGCCGCAGAGAGAATGTACGACGCTGCTTGCGCAGGATTTCCACCGTCTTTTCGATGGCGGCATCCGACACCTCGGTCGTTACCTTTTCAACTTCAGCGCTTGCCAGGTCACCAATCTTGACATCCGGATAGACTTCAAACAAAGCATCAAAAGCCAATTCACCCTCCGTCCCACCCTCTTTTTCGTTGATCTTCGGCTGACCAGCCACACGCAGTTGCGCTTGGCTGGCAGCCCTCACAAACGCCTCGCCAACCTTGTCGTTCATGACCTCGTACTGCACGTTGTAGCCATAACGCTGTGCCACCACGCTCATTGGCACCTTGCCCGGGCGAAATCCATCCATCTTGACAGTGCGCGCCAGCTTTTTCAAGCGTGCAGTGACCTCGGATTGAATGATGTCCACGGGCACGCTCAGCGTCATCTTTCGTTCCAGCTTTTCAAGTATTTCTACTGCGACGGTCATGAATAAATCTCCAAAAATTGTGTGGCGCGCGGGCGGGACTCGAACCCCCACACTGTTACCAGCGTCAGGACCTAAACCAAAATTCCTGAACTGCGCACCGAATGAATTTACCAATGAAAAACCGAAAAATTCTCTCAATTTTTCAGCCTTTCCCAAACTGGGCCCAAATCCCCAAGGGCTCACTGCGTTCAGGCTAGTCCAAGATTCTAGCTTAGGGTACTTCAAAATGCCGTAGCGGCCCTGAGCCGCTTCAGCGAAGCTGTCGGCCAAATCAATAATCTAGTCGGAGAAGTCGTTGAGCGCCTTGTGCTCAGCGTACGAGTTCATCATCTAGTATTTCGTTTCACTTAAACGTTTACCAATAAGTCATTTGAAAGTCGAAGTTTTTCCGTAACTACTCAGCCCGTTTTTAGGCCGCCGACCTGATTTCAGGCGAAGCTGGGCTGAGGCGGTTCGCCCTTGAAGGCGGCCACCGTTGATGCCGTCCAGGTCCCCACCCGGCTCGCATCTAAAAATCCCCCCAATCCAAGGACGGCGCAAGCGCCTACCGGCAAAACGCTATGTCACCGCCGAACAAAA
>JAIFMA010000073.1 GCA_020048795.1 Rhodoferax sp. | reverse complement strand
GCTTATCCAACGAAACCCCGTATGGCGTGCATGAGTTCGTGCGTCTGGCTGAACAACACGGCCTGCCGCGTGTGGCAACGGTGCAAAACGGCTACAGCCTGCTCAATCGCAGTGTCGAAAATGCGCTGGATGAAACCCTGCACCGCCTGAATGTGTCACTGCTGGCCTATTCCCCCCTGTCGTTTGGTTTGCTCACCGGCAAGTTTGACGACTCTGGCCTGACCGGCCCGGGTGCACCGCCACTAGCCCGGTTGACAAAATTTGAATCCACCCGCAAGCAACGCTGGGGGCGGCCAGAGGCATTGGTTGCTGCCGTTTTGTTACACAAAATGGCAGGTGACCAGCACCATCATTGGCGTGACCACGGTATCCCAATTGGATGAATGCCTGGATGTCTGGGGTATTACCCTGCCTGCCGAGTTGCTGCAACAAATTGACACCATTCGATGGGCTTCGCGTGACCCGGCGCAGTAGCCGGTACGATCCCGGCAGTCGCCCGGTTTTTGCAGGATTATTGTGATCCAAGCCCTTGTCGATAAAGCGCTGACAGCTATACTATTTGAAGCAAATTGCAGCCTTTCAACTCGGGCTCCATGAGGGGCGCTGACAGCTATACTATTTGAAGCAAATTGCAGCCTTTCAACTCGGGCTCCATGAGGGTGTTGTACAGTACTGTTTTGATCGGAGAGATTTGACATGGCAAAAAAGGGACAAGAATCGAACGTGGTGTACGGTACCGAAGACCTGCTGACGAGCCTGTGCAATTCGGTCATTCGGGTGCTGAATGTGGCGACCCAGTGTCAGATTCATTACTCAGGCATGGTTCAGCGCATCACCAAAACCTGCCTGAAGCCCGACATTGGTTGCTTTGTTTTGTTTGATGGGGGTTTTTCCGGGCTGGTGGTCATCAATTTCTCGGCCGCCACGGCGATGGAACTGTATGAGAGTTACATGCTCAACATGGGCATGCCCAAAAGCGAACTGGCGGGTTCCCATACTTCTGACGAGGTGAGCAACATCATGGGTGAACTGATGAACCAGATCGTCGGTGATTTCAGCGGCAAGGTGCGTCGTGAACTGCAAACCCATATCACCCAGAATCAACCCAAAATGCTGGTGCTGAACAAGCAGGTGGTGCTCAGCGTGGATACCCATCTGGACAAACCGGAGGCGCGGCGCGTGACTTTTTACACCGGCAAAAACAATATTTTTTATCTGGAACTGGCGATCGACCGAACCGAGTTCATCAAACTGCACGATTTTGATGCCAATGATGTGCCTAACCCGGACGAACTGATCGCCCAGACCAACGCACATGTCGGCGTTGATGGCAGTGTCCCTTCACTGGCATCAGAACCCGCTGATCACGACGAACTGCTCAAGTCATTGGGTATGTAAGTCAGATCCGGCGGATTTTTAGAGCGATAGTCGCCATGGCCAGGAAGGATCACGTCAGCGAAACCCCCGCCACGCAGTGCCTGAAGGCCAATAAGGTGGTGTTTACCGAACATCCTTATGAGTATCTGGAGCATGGCGGCGCGCAGCACAGTGCCTTGGTGCTGGGCTGGGACCCGTTCCAGGTGGTGAAAACCCTGATCATGCAGGACCAGGATGCCAGGCCGCTGGTGGTGCTGATGCACGGCAATCGCAAGGTTTCGACCAAAAATCTGGCCCGTCAGATCGGGGCCAAGTCGGTGGAACCTTGCGCGCCCGAGGTGGCCAACCGGCACAGCGGTTATCTGGTCGGTGGTACGTCGCCGTTTGGCACGCGCCGGGCCATGCCGGTGTTCATCGAATCGGCTATCCTGGAACTGCCCAAAATCCTGATCAACGGTGGGCGGCGTGGCTATCTGGTGGGGCTTGATCCGCAGGTGTGTGTACGTCTTCTGGCAGCCCAGCCGGTGCAGTGTGCCTTGAGCCTGTCAGACTGAGTCACGCAGGCTGGCAAAATGGCGAGTCGCCCGGTGTGGTGATGTCAACAGGAGTTTTTTTGGAAGTCATGCAAAGTCTTTTCCCCGTGTTGGCGGCCGTAGCCGGTTACCTGGTGGGTTCGCTGTCATTTGCGGTGATCGTCAGTCGGGTGATGGGGCTGAGTGATCCGCGCACCTTTGGCAGTAAAAATCCGGGTGCCACCAATGTGCTGCGCTCCGGCAGCAAGGCGGCCGCCATCATCACGTTGTTGCTGGATGGCGCCAAGGGCTGGCTGCCGGTGATGCTGGTGCGCTGGTTTGGCAAACCCTATGGACTCGACGATGGCAGCGTGGCGTTGGTTGGGCTGGCGGCCTTTCTGGGGCATTTGTACCCGGTGTTTTTCAGGTTTGTTGGCGGCAAGGGTGTGGCTACTGCACTGGGCGTGCTGCTGGGTCTGAATGGCTGGCTGGGGTTGGCCACGATGCTGATCTGGCTGGCCACCGCCGTGTTGTTCCGCTACTCGTCGTTGGCCTCCATTGTGGCGGCGCTGCTGGCACCTGCGGTGTATGTGCTTGGTGGTGGCGATCTGTGGTTTGTCAGCAAGCACATCGCCTTCGGTGTGGTGGTGATGTCGCTGTTGCTGCTGTACCGCCATGCCGAGAATATCAACCGCCTGATCAAGGGTACCGAGTCGAAGTTGGGCAAAAAAACCAGTGCCCAGGCGCTGCACCATCCGGTTGCGCCGGTTCACCATGCCCATCACGGCCATCAGGCTGCTCGCAAGGCGCATCGCAGCCAAGAACACAAAGGTGATCCCCGGCTATGAAACTCTGCATTCTGGAAAATGACGACCTCGATCCGACGATCCAGGCCACCTATATCGGCTACGGTGCCATGTTTGAGCGTCTGCTGCGTGAGGCAGGGGCGAACGGCGAGTTTGATGTTTTCAATACGGTCAAGGGCCAATACCCCGATTCGTTTGAAAACTACGACGCGGTGCTTCTGACGGGCAGTCGTGCCGACTGTTTTTCTCAGGATCCTTGGGTCCAGGTGCTGCGTCACACGGTTGAAGCCTTGCTTGACACCAAAAAGAAGCTGGTCGGTGTGTGTTTTGGCCACCAGTTGATCGCCTTGTGTCTGGGCTGCAAAGTCGGGCGTGCGCCACAGGGCTGGGGGGCCGGGCGTATGTTGTACCAGTGGCTGGCCCCCGAGTTGCCGCAGGCGCAGGGGCGCCACAACATTGCCCTTTTGGCCAGTCATCAGGATCAGGTGTTTGATCTGCCGCAAGGGGCCAGGCTGCTGGCCAGCAGCGAGTTTTGCCCGGTGGCCGCATTTGCCGTGGACGATCGGGTGTTTTGCGTGCAGGCGCACCCCGAATTTGTAGCGGATTACAGCAGCTATCTGCTCAACAAGCGCCGTGCTCTGCTGGGCGAAGAGAAATACACCTCCTGCATCCAGAGTCTGGCACAGGGCCATGAGGGCCTGGCGGTAGCCCGCATGATGGTGGCGTTTATTGAAGGGCCTGTGACTGCCCGGGTTGCTGCGGGCCCAGCACGCTGACAATTTCATGGGCATCCAGGGCCCGAGCCGAGCCAAACCCGGCCACCTGGCGTGCGCTGCCGACCGTGATGGCAATAAAGCTGAAGTCGCCGAGTTCGGTCATGGGCAGCGCTTCGGGAAAGCGCGCCAGATAGCTGCTGCGCGCTGACATCCAGCCGGGACTGTCGGGCTGTAGCTGCGCGGCCACGCCCTGGAGCGACACGCGTGACAGGGCGTGCACCGGTTCACCTGTCACTTCAGACTGCATCACCATCAAGGACACCTCCGGCATGGCCAGCAGGTTGCGCGTGTGTGCTGCCAGCAGACTGACATGAATCACCAGACAGGCGGCCTGAGCGTCAATGGCATAGGGCACCATCGAGACAAAGGGTTTGCCGTTGACGTTCAGGGTGCCCAAGGCGCCAACACGCTGGGTGTTGAGCAACTGGCGCAAGGCGCGGGTCAGGCGTGGCTCATGCATCGGACGGTGGACTGGCGTGAATTGGCTGCGTGCTCAGGCCGGCTGGGTACCGAGCTGCAACACCAGGTGATGGTTGATACGCTCCTGAATGGTGGCCGCGACCAATGCCGAGTTGATCACCGGACTGCCGCTGGAGGTTCGGTGCAGGCTCGGTGGCCGGATCAGATCGCCATGCTGGTTAATCACAATGGCCACATCGGGCAGGTTGGGTGACTGACTGCGCCGCGTTACCACGGCCACTTCTTCATCGTCAAGTTGCACAAAAGTGCCGGGCGGGCACAAACCCACGATGCGTACCAGGGACTGACCTACGGCACTTTCCTGCTCAGGGTTGCCATGAATGACACTTTGCGCAGATTCGGCCGCGCTGCGGCCTTCGCGCGACTGACGTGGGCTGATCATGGCAGCGTAGCGGTCAATCACGTGCAGGATGTGCGCCAGTCGGTGCGGCGGGGTGAGCTTGACCAGGTCTTGCCCCGGAACATCTTCCTTGTGGTGCAGTTGGATGGTTTCCAGCCACAACTCGTCGGTGACTCCCATGTTGGACAGCATCAGGGCCCCTTTTGCAGCATGGGCGCGAATGGCAATTTGCTGCTCGGAATTGGGGCGGCCGTGCTGTGTGGCCAACGCATCCTGTAGCGCCGTCATGGCAATGTTCATGGTCAGTGCCGCACACACCAGACTGTCGCGCTCGTTCTTGGGCAGCACAAAGTCAACCGAGATCAGGTGGCACAACACGGCGCACACCAGCGCATGCGAGGCGCTGTAGCCGACCGGTGAATTGATTGCCAACTGGAACAGCAGGTACAGGCCGACATCGGTGTCGTACTTGAGCAGATCCTGCATCCAGCGGTCGTACTGGTCAATGCGCTGGGGGAACTCCTGCACGCTGTCCGGATGGCTCAACACCAGGCCCAGGCCGGACTCCAGGTCAGACCACAGACCCAGCAAGTCTTCGTATTCGTCTTCAGTGCTAACGATCAGACTCATGCTCTGGCGCAAGGTGGCAGCCGGGGGCGCTTAATCGCGGAAATTGTCAAAGCTCAGCGGTACCTCGGCAATTTCTTTTTTGATCAAAGCCATGGCCGCCTGCAGGTCGTCACGCTTGGCACCGGTGACGCGCAGCTTGCTCTCTTGAATGGCGGCCTGCACCTTGAGCTTGCTGTCTTTGATGAGGCGCTGAATTTTTTTGCCCAGCTCGGTTTCGATGCCATCGCGCACCTTGATCACTTGTTTGACCTTGTCGCCACCCATTTTCTGGATGTCTCCCTTGTCCAGAAAACGCACGTCCACATTGCGTTTGGTCAGTTTGTTGCGCAAGATGTCCTCGATCTGGCTGAGCTGAAAATCAGCATCACCGATCAGCGTGATCTCTTTGTCTTTAAGTTCAATGGCAGCGGGTGTGCCCTTGAAATCAAAGCGGGTGGTGATTTCCTTGGTGGTGTTTTCCACGGCGTGCTTGACATCGACGATGCTGGCTTCGCAAACAGTATCAAAAGAAGGCATTTTTCAATTCAAAAGTGGGCAGACGGTGCCGGTCACACGGGTTTGCCAGGTTTGGGGCTCGCCTGTACCGGTCAGGCGACAATGCCGCCATGTTAGTCCAGAAAAACGTGCCCTTGCAGGCTTTCAATACCTTTCACATCGTGGCCAAGGCGCAAGCGCTGGCCTGCATTCGTGGTGAAAGTGACGTGCAAGACCTGTTGTCGGATCCGAACTGGTCGGCAGCGCCCAAGTTTGTCTGGGGTGGTGGCAGCAATATCGTGCTGACGGGTGATGTCAAACCGTTGGTGTTAAAAGTGGAAATTGTGGGCCGCCGTCTGGTGCAGGAGACCGCCCGGGCCTTCATTGTGGAAGCGGGCGCAGGTGAGAACTGGCACGACTTGGTGGTCTGGACGCTGGCCCAGGGCTACCCCGGGCTGGAAAACATGGCGCTGATTCCGGGCACGGTGGGCGCTGCACCGGTGCAAAACATTGGCGCTTATGGTGTGGAGCTGCAAGACCGGTTTGAGTCGCTCGATGCGATCGACCTGCAAACCGGCCAGGTATTTACCCTGAACGCCGCCCAATGTGCCTTTGGTTACCGCGACTCCATCTTTAAACATAGCAGCTCAGCCAATGCCAGTGAGGGCCAGAGCCCGATTGGCCTGAAAAACCGGGCGCTGATTCTGCGTGTGCGGTTGTGCCTGCCCAAGCCCTGGAAGCCGGTACTGGGTTATGCTGACCTGGCGCGCAAGGTGCTGGAGCACCACTGCAGCCAGCCCTTGCCACAGCAGATTTTTGACTGGGTGTGTGAGATTCGGCGTGCCAAGTTACCCGACCCGGCGGTGATCGGCAATGTGGGCAGTTTTTTTAAAAACCCCGCTGTCAGCCCCGAGCAGTGTGCTGACATCATTGCCCGAGACCCCAAAGTGGTGCACTATCCGCTGGTTGATGGCAGTATCAAGCTGGCAGCGGGCTGGTTGATTGATGCCTGTGGCTGGCGCGGCAAGTCGATCGGGTTGGCGGGTGTTTACGAAAAGCAGGCGCTGGTGCTGGTCAACCGGGGTGGCAGCAAGCACAGCGACAGTGCCACCGGCGGCGAGGTCATGACGCTGGCCAAAGCCATACAAACCAGTGTTTACGAGCGTTTTGGCATTTTGCTGGAAACCGAGCCGGTGGTGGTATAGGTGGTCGCATGAAATTCAGTGACTTTTCCATACGCATCAAACTGATCGTCTTGCTGGGCGCGACATCGGCCATCGCGCTGCTGATCTCGGCAGTGATGTCACTGTCGCTGACGTTTGTCGCTCAGCGCAATGAATCGTTACGGCATTTGCAGCAAATGTCGGATGTCGCCCGTGAGAACCTGACGGCGGCACTGGCCTTTCGGGATAACGCCAGTGCCGCGCGCATGTTGGGCTCGCTGAGTGCCAATCCGCGCATCATGGCCGCCATCATCCACGATGACGAGGCGCGGCAGTTCAGTGCCTTTGTTGCGCCCGCTGCCAACCAGGGGTCCGTAGCGCGGTATCTGGCCGAGGTGGCGCAACTGGCCACCCGCAAGCAGCAGCAATTGTTTGAGCAGCGTGTTGGGCTGGAATCAATTGAGTTTGACTATATGTACGTCGTCACCCCCATCGTTCTTGAAGGCAAGACCCTGGGTACCCTGACGCTGTTGTCTGACAACCAGGCACTGAAAGAGAGGATCAGTTCCTTTGTCCTCATGCAGATCCTGATATCGGTGCTCACGCTGGCCATCATTGTGCTGATTTCGATCCGCTTGCAAAAAGTTTTTACCGCACCCATCTTTCACATCATTGATGCGATTCGCAAGATCGCCGAGACCAAGAATTACGCGGTGAGCGTGGAAACCATTCAAAACGATGAATTCAAGGTGCTCTACCATCATTTCAACGACATGATCGCCCAGATTCGCGAGCGTGATGCCTTGCTGAGCCGTTTGGCGACCACTGATCCGCTCACCGGCCTGGCCAACCGTCGCCATGCCATGGAGGTGCTGCAAACCCTGGTGACGCGGGCGCTGCGAAAACAGGAGTTTTTTGGACTGATCATGTTCGACATTGACTATTTCAAGCGCATCAATGACCAGTTTGGACACCCGGTGGGGGACCTTGTCCTGAAAGAAGTGGCCGCCATCCTGTTGCACGGAGCGCGCGAGTATGATCTGGTGGCGCGCATTGGTGGCGAAGAGTTTTTGCTGTTGTGTGACCATAGCGACCCGCAAACCACCCATTTGATCGCCGAGCGCATGCGCCTGGCGATCGAGGCCAACGTGATCACCATCGATTCTGGCAAAACACTGCGAATCACCGCCAGTGCAGGCGTGTATGCCGTGGTGCCGGCATCTGACGATCTGGATGCACCGCTAAGGTGTGTGGACGCGGCGCTGTACCATGCCAAGGAGACGGGGAGAAATCAGGTATTGATGTGGGAAAACCATGAAAAATAAGCTTTGCTTAGGGGCGCTGGCGCTGGCCGGGCTGCTGTTTGCCGCACCCTGTGTGGCCAGCCAGGAAGAAAACAAGCTGCTGGCGGTGTTTTTGGGCCGCTTTGCCAATTACATCGAATGGCCTGATCGGGCTGCCACACAATTTGTCATCACCCTGGTGGATGAAAACCCTTTTGGCACGCTACTGGAGGACTTGTACCGCGGCAAGGTCATCAACGGCAAGCCGGTGGCCATCCGTTATGCCACCCGGGTCGACGAGATTGGCCAGAGTGACATGTTGTTCATCACCCTGGTGAATCCGCGAACCCGGCAGGATGCCATTGACTACGCGACAAAAAACTCAATCCTGAGTATCAGCACCGCCTTGGGTTTTGCCGAACGTGGCGGCATCATCCAGCTTGATTTTCTGCAGCAGCATACGCGCATCAAGATCAACCATGCCGCAGCGGTCAAATCCAATATTCGCATTGGTGCGCCGCTGCTCTCGCTGGCCACCGTGATCCGGGGAGAAACACGATGAAAGCCCTGACCCTGGCAACGGCTTGCCTGCTGGCAAGCACCCCCCTGCTGGCGCAGGACAAATCGCTGCTGCAAGCCAATGACTACTACCAGCAGCCACTGGACGAACTGTTGCGTGTCGAAATGCCAGCCAAGGCCGAGGTCGGTTCGCGCTCTGGTGCGCGTGATGCGCTTGAATCTGAAGTGCCAGTCGATGTGATCACCGCCGCGCAGCTCGAAAGCAGTGGTTTTACCGAGCTCTCCAAGGCGCTGATGAAGCTCATTCCCGGCTTCAACTCACCGCGGCCGACCGGTCACGATGGCACCGACCATGTGCCACCGTTCACCTTGCGCGGTCTTAACCCCGATCAGGTGCTGGTGCTGGTCAACGGCAAGCGCTTGCACCAAAGCTCGTTGCTCAATGTCAATATTTCGGTGGGCCGGGGTACCTCGGGCGTGGACATCAACACCATTGCATTACGTTCCATTGAGCGCATCGAGGTGCTGCGTGACGGCGCAGCGGCCCAATATGGCTCCGATGCAATAGCCGGCATCATCAATATTATTCTCAAGGGTTATGGACACGACAGCCGTGCCAGCGTCAGTTACGGCGGCACAACCGAGGGCGACGGCATCGTGCGCCAGGCCGATGTGTTTTATGCCGTGCCTCTGAAAAATGACGGTTTCATCAACCTGACTGCCGAGGCGCGGGACCGGGGCCGCAGCAATCGCGCCGGTGGCGACCCGCGCTATGGCTACCGCATCAACCACCTCATTGGCGAAACCGAGGCGCAGGACGGGCAACTGGCCCTGAACGCCGAAGTCCCGGTCGATGCCCTGACCTTTTATGCACACGGTTTACTCGACCAGCGCAACAGCAGTGCCGGTGCCCTGTACCGTTTGGCGGCCGATGCCCGCAACAATCCGGTGCTTTACCCCAATGGTTTCCTGCCCATGATTGAGCCCAAAATCAGCGACTATTCGGTCAGTGCCGGGGTGCGTGGCGTAAGCGCCGACGATGTGCGCTGGGACCTGAGCCTGACCCACGGCAGCAATGACTACCACTTCTATGTCGCCAACACCCACAACGATTCTTTGGGAAACAGCTCGCCCACGTCGTTTGACAGCGGCGCAACGGCCTACACCCAAAACATCCTGAACCTGGATCTGGTGAGAAAGTTTGGCCCACTGAACCTGGCAGGTGGGGCCGAGCTACGCCACGAAAACTACCAGATCCGTCGTGGCGAGCCAGCGTCTTACATGACCGGCACCTTCAGCAACATTCCCGGGGCCCAGGGCTTTCCGGGCTTTATGCCCGAAAACGAGGTCAACGCAACACGCAGCAACCGTGCGCTGTACCTGGATGCGCGCTACGACGTATCGCGTGCACTGTCCCTGGAGGGTGCCGCACGTTATGAAAACTACAGCGACTTTGGTGCCACGCTTGACAAGAAACTTGCGTTGGCCTACCGGCCCCATGATGATGTGTTGCTGCGCGCCAGTGCCAGCACGGGTTTTCGGGCCCCCTCGCTGTCACAGGCTTATTACACCTCGACGGTTTCCACACTGAGCAGCAGCGATGCCACCTTCAGGCAGGCGGGAACCTTTGCCGTCAACCACCCGGTGTCGGTTGCGCTGGGATCGCAGATGCTGCGGCCCGAAAAATCAAAACATCAGACGGTGGGTGTGGTGTATCAGCCAAGCAGCGATTTCTCGGTCAGCTTTGACTTCTTTGCCGCCGACATTGATGATCGCATCATGCTGACTGGCAATATCGTCGACACGGTGTCGCCTCAGGTCAAGGCCATTCTCAAACAATATGGGGTGCAAAGCGCCCGCTATTTCACCAACGCCATTGCCACCGAAACGCAGGGCCTCGACATACGCCTGAACTACAAACACACTTTTAAAGACCATAGCAAGCTCAAAATGGTGGCCTCGTACCACCGCGACCGCACGAAGATTCGCAATGTTTACCCGCTGGCCTCGATTCTCGGCAGTCAAACCACAGCCGCCGTGCTCAACGATACAACCCAGTCATTTATTGAAACAGCGCAACCCGCTGACGGCTACAAACTGTGGACCCAGTTTGAGGCCGGGGCCTGGCGCAGCACGCTGAATCTGAACCGCGTTGGCAGCTATTACTACGTCAATGGCAGCCGTTTTGGCGCGAAGCTGACCACCGACCTGGACGTGGCGCTGCAACTGAGCAAGAACCTCGAAATAGCCGTGGGCGGAAACAATGTCTTTAATGTTCTGCCCGACAAATTTCCGGATACCAGCAATCTGTTTGTCAGCGGCAACGGCATCATCCAGTATGCGCCAATCAGCCCGTATGGCTACAACGGGGCTTTTTTCTATGTCCGCCTGACGTTCAAGCTGTAGCTGGGCGCTGATCGCAAGGGCTGCTTGAGCGGATACAACAAAACAAAAGCACCTGATCCATCTCAGACTATTTTGGCTAGTCTTGCCGTTGTGTCCCAATTTTCGCGCATGATTGACCCATGAAAAATATCATTGTGCTTGGTGGTGCCGGCTTTGTAGGTGCCCATGTGTGTGAAAAACTGGTGCGTGAGGGCTGGGAGGTGACTGTACCAACGCGGCGTCTTGCGAATGCGGACCACATCAAACATCTGCCCAACCTGACGGTGCTGGAGCTCGACGTGAGTGACGATGCAGCGCTGAATCGCGCGGTCGCCGGCCACGACGCGCTGGTCAATCTGGTGGCCATTTTGCATGGCACGCAGGCGGCGTTTGAGCAGGTGCATGTGGCGTTGCCGCGCAAAATCGCCCACGCCTGTGCGCTGGCAGGGGTGAAACGCGTGGTGCATGTGAGTGCGCTGGGCGCGGATGCCCTACAGCCCGAAAATTCGCCATCGATGTATTTGCGCTCCAAGGGCGAGGGCGAGGCGGTGCTGATGCAGGCGGCCAGCGGGGCCGGTGCCGGACTTGCCGCCAAAGTGGGCTTTGACTTGACCATTTTGCGGCCCAGCGTTATTTTTGGTGCCGAGGACAAGTTCATCAACCTGTTTGCCAAATTGCAGCAGGTGTTGCCGTTCATGCCATTGGCCGGTGCGTCGGCCAAATTTCAGCCGGTGTGGGTGGAGGACGTGGCCAGCGCGGTGCTGCGCAGTCTGGCCGGTGCCAGTGCGGCAGCATCGCCGCGCATCATTGAGGTGGTGGGCCCCGAGGTGTTCACGCTCAAGCAACTGGTGCAACTGTCGGCCCAGCTCAGTGGTGTGGCAGGTGGTTTTGCGCGACCGGTGCTGGCCTTGCCACAATGGGCTGGGCGCTTGCAGGCCACCCTGATGGGATTGGCACCAGGCGCACCGATGATGAGCCCGGACAATCTTGATTCAATGAAGGTCGACAACGTGGCGACCGGCCAGCAGCCAGGGTTGGCATCTTTGGGGCTGATGGCAT
>JAIFMA010000176.1 GCA_020048795.1 Rhodoferax sp. | reverse complement strand
GACACATGCATGTGCATGCCGTTGCCGGGCCGGTTGCTGAAGGGCTTGGGCATGAACGAGCAGATCAGCCCCATCTCGTTGGCAATCTCGGTGGCCGCCATCTTGAAGAAGATGAAGTGGTCCGCCGAAGTCAGGCCGTCGGCGTAGGTGTAGTTCAGCTCAAACTGGCCGTTGGCATCTTCATGGTCGATCTGGTACACATCCAGCCCGGCTTCGCGCATGCAGTCCGACAGTTTTTCCAGATAGACCCGGGTGCGCGACAAGCCCTTGTAGTCATAACACGGCTTGGCCAGCGTGTCGGTGGCGTCACAGGGCTCAATGCTCCAGCCCGGTGAAGATGGTGTAGCCCCGCTCGGCCAGGCGGGCGGTCTGTTTTTTCAGCACCACGCGCGAGTCATAACCCCAGGGCTGGCCGTTGACATGGCCTTCGCACACAATGCGCGCCAAGCCCGGCTGCCACGGCACCGGGGCCAGCGTGGCCAGATCGCCCACCGCCATGAAGTCCGGCCCATTCGGTTCAATGCCGACCCCCCAGATGGCAAAGCCGGCAAAACCCGCGCCGTCTTTCAGCACCGAGGGCAAGTGCGCCACCGGCACCGACTTGGCTTTGGCCACACCATGAATGTCGACAAACTGGGCCAGCACATACCTGATGCCTTGTTGCGTCAGCCAGGCTTGTGCCTCGCTGGCAGAGGTGAAGGTGGGTGGGGAGCCGGAAGCTTTCATAATGGGGGTATTCCTGTCTAAAAAGTTCTTTAAAGGCACATTTGTTTCTACTGATGAAAAATACCAAGCAAATTTCAGACCAGCCTGAAACAGGTGTCGTGACTGCCCCCTTGCTCAATCAGGCCTTGGGCAACGCCATTCGCGAATTGCGACAACGGCATAAGCTGACCATTGCCCAGGTTTCAGAGCAGGCCGAGATCAGCCGCGGCATGCTCTCAAAGATCGAAACTGGCCAGATCACGCCCGGGCTGGACTCGCTCAGCCGCATTGCGCGCGCTTTGGGGGTGTCGATGTCGATGCTGTTTCGCCATTACGACGCACCCACCGGCAGCGCACAGCACGTCAAAAAGGGGCAAGGTATGGAAGTGGTGCGCCGCGGCACCAAAAGCGGGCACAGTTACGAACTGCTGGCCTACGACCAGGGGCCGGTCAAGCTGTTTGAGCCTTTCATGATCACCATGGAAGAGCAGTCCGAAAGTTTTCCGACCTTTCAGCACCCCGGCACCGAGTTCATCCACATGATTGAAGGCACGCTGGAATACCGCCACGGCCAGACGGTGTATGTGCTCGAACCCGGCGACACCCTGACGTTTGAGGGTGAAATCACGCATGGCCCTGAGCGCCTGCTTGACAAACCCATCCGATTTCTCTCCATCATCATTTATGGCAACCCTGGCCAGTGATGTGTCACTTGACTTGAAAGTACCTCATGCCATCGCAAGCCAACCCATGGCGAACTGTTGGCCGACCTACCAGTGCCCATGCAATGTCCGGCAGCAGTCTGTTTTGGTGGTGAAGACCTGAAAACCCTGTATGTCACCAGCGCCAGCCACCACCGCCACCCGAAAGAACTCGAAGCCTTCCCGCTGTCGGGCGCGGTGCTGTCGAGGCGGGTTGAGGTGGCCGGGCTGGCGGTGAATTTTTTCTGTGACCGTTGACTGCCCAAAGCGAGCTCCATGCAATTGCCTTTGTCCAACCCCTTTTTTGACCATCCCATCCTCAACTCTCCGTATAACTGCCCGCAGCGGCACTGGGAGCTTGCCGACATGAGCCTCAAGCACCTGGGCGACATGCGCCCCAGCCTGCTCTACACCAAGTGGCGCGATCCCGGCGAAGCGCCCAAGCTGCACCTGTTTGGCCAGCTCAAACGCATCGCCAAGGAATGGCTCGACGCGGTGGACGACGCTGGCCAGCCCAAATACCTGGTTTGCAAGGGCGACACCTATCCCGCGCTGCTGATGTACCAGGAGCTGGCCGACATGGCCTGCAACAAAATCACCGCCGCCATCACCCGAAAATTTGAAGGCCAGCGCCCCATCAAGGCACTGCTTGATGCGTACAACCCCACTGGCAGCACCGCCCATGTCCGATTCAACACCAGCAAAACTGACCGCTGGCAGACCAGTTCCAGCCACTGCCAGCTCAACTGGGTAATTCTGGACAGCGACTGGGAGGCCGAATTCTGCCGCGTCGCCGAGTCCCACCCCAAGGTGCACCTGCCCGACTTTGTGGTGTTGGTCGATGACGGCCACGGCCCGGCAGACCCGCTGCACCTGGTGGTCGAGATCAAAGGTTACCGGGGTGAGGATGCGATAGAGAAGAAGTCCACCATGGACACCTACTGGGTGCCCGGCGTGAACCATCTGGGCAGTTATGGCCGCTGGGCCTTTACCGAATTCACCGAGGTGTTTCAGATCGAGTCCGATTTCAAGGCCACGGTCGATGCCAACTTCAACAAACTGATTGAGGGATTGATGCCATGAAAACCGAACTTGTTGCGACGTGTCCGGCCATGCCCATTTCAAACCATTTCGTTAACGTCAACAAAATGGTCGATCTGGGTTGCGGCTCTCACATGCGGTCACAAGTTGTGATCTCAAACCTCACCCACGACCACGCCACAATGCAGACAAGCCCAAGGAGATTGAAATGACACAAATCGTGATGGAGTTTGAGCCAAGTGCATTTTCCGCACTACGACTGGGGCCGAAGCAATTCGGTGAGGAACTAAAGCTTGCCGCCATCGTGCAGTGGTACGCCGAGCAGCGAATCTCTCAAGCCAAAGCGGCTGAAATGCTTGGCATAAGCCGCAGCCGCTTAATCGACGAATTGCTCCGGCGCAAAGTGCCCGCCATTCAGGTGAGCGCCGACGAACTGCAGCATGAAATCTATGGTGACCTCTAAGCCTTGGGTGGTGAATGCCTCACCTCTGATTCTGCTGGGTAAGTTAAACCGGCTGGACTTGCTGGAGCATATCGCACCTTCGCTGCATGTCCCTGAAGGCGTGATTCGTGAAGTATCCGTGGGTGGCCGCCAGCGTGACCCGGCAACCGCAGTTTCGGTGGCTTGGGCGCAGGCGTACCGGCATCCCGATGTGCCGGTGTTGCCGACGGTCGCCCACTGGGATTTGGGAGCGGGTGAATCTCAAGTCATTTCGCTGTGTCTTCAAAACACCGCCTTAGCGGTTCTGGACGACGGCGAAGCGCGCGCCTGCGCTCGATCACATGAATTGCCGTTGATCGGAACACTGGGCATCATTCTGCGTGCCCGCAGATTGGGTTTGTTACTGGCGGCCCGGCCGCTGATCGACCAGTTGATTGCAGAAGGTTCATTTCTGGATAAAACGCTGGTCGAACGCGAACTGGCGAAATTGGGCGAATAGCGACATAACACCATGGCCACACGCAGCACCATACAGCCCCCCAGCACCAAACACGTCGAAACCCTCACCCACGCCGAGGCCCGGCGCAAAAACATCCCGTCGGTCGAACAGCAATCCATTGCCGCCCAGGAGCACATCGCCCCCAGGCAAGTGCGCTACCCGCGCAACACCGACCTGGACCCGCAACTGGTCTGGCGCGGCAAGGATGAGCAGGACTGGAGCGACCTGGTGGTCAATGCGCCACCGCTCTACATCCAGGAAAAAGTCCACCCCAAGGTGCTGATTGACGACCTGCTGCGCCACTCTGCTTCGCTCCCTTCGCCCTCTGGAAGAGGGGCTGGGGGTGAGGGCGGGCAGGCTGACCTGTTTGGCGACTTCAACGGCATTCCCAAAGGAGCGGACAAAACCGAGTTTTACCAGCACGAGCAGAACTGGACCAACCGCATGATTCTGGGCGACAGCCTGCAGGTGATGGCCAGCCTGGCCGAGCGCGAGGGGCTGCGCGGCAAGGTGCAGTGCATTTATTTTGATCCGCCCTATGGCATCAAATTCAACAGCAACTTTCAGTGGAGCACGACAAGTCGGGATGTGAAGGACGGCAATGCCTGCTGGTTCATCGACACCGATTACAACCAAGAAAGCTTCTTTGTGCGCCACGCCTATTTTTTGGGTGCCAACGACCCGTACAACGCCTTGAAAACCACGCTGAAGGCCGAGATTGACCCGGCCGCCTGGGCGACTTTGAACAGCGACACGTCGCGGCCGTTTGACAAACCGAAGTCTGGGCGGGTGGCGGTGAAGGTGATCAACCACCTGGGCGATGAGGTGATGAAGGTGTTTCGGGTGGTTTGATCATCAACGTGGCTTGGCTATCCGCAATGCACTGCCTCACCACCGCCTGGACCACCCACGCCGCTGAACTGCGCAACTGGCTGCGTCACCGCACCGGCAACACCGCGCTGGCCGATGACCTGCTGCAAGACCTGTTTTTAAAAGCCTTGCGCCAGGGTAAAGGCTTTGGCGATGTGCACAACGCCCGGGCCTGGCTGTTTGAGGTGGCGCGCAACCTGCTGGCCGACCATCTGCGCGTGGCGCAGCACGCTGTGGAACTGCCCGATGACCTGGCCGCACCCAGCCACGACATTGACACCGTGGATGCCCTGTGCGCCTGCCTGCCGCGTGTGCTCTCAGAGCTGAGCCCGGCTGACCGCGAAGCCATCACCCTGTGCGACCTGCAAGGCATGGCGCAGGCCGAATTTGCCCAAGCCAAGGGTTTGAGCCTGAGTGCCGCCAAGTCACGCGTGCAGCGCGCGCGGGTGCGGCTGCGTGCGCAAATGAGCCAGGCCTGCCAGGTCAGCCTTAGCGAGGGTGGTAGCGTGAGCGACTTTGTGCCACGACCGCCGCTTCAAGCTTGACGTGTGATGGGGGTGTTCACCATCTCCGGCATCGCAACGCGGCTGGCATTCGCTACCATCGCCGCATGAATCTGAAAACTTTAGGTGCCAGACTGGCACGCCAGCGACGTTGGGCGATGCCCTTGCTGCTGGGCCTGGTAGCCGCATTGTTGTGGCTGGGCCTGCGCCCGCACTTGGTAGACAGTGTGACAGTGCAAACCACCCGCCTGGTACGCAGCGTGCAGTTCTCGGCACGGGTGGCCACGCTGGCGCGGGTGGAGCTGGGCAGCACCCTCACCGCTCGGGTGGCGCAAGTGCTGGTGCGCGAGGGTGCCCAGGTGCGTGCCGGTGACG
>JAIFMA010000227.1 GCA_020048795.1 Rhodoferax sp. | reverse complement strand
TCGATTGCTTATGGCATTGCCAGAGCTTGCCATGCACAGGGTGCTGAGCTGGCGTTCAGCTACGTGGGTGAACGTTTTAAAGACCGAATCACCGAATTTGCTGCCGATTTCAATTCCAGGCTGATTTTTGACTGCGATGTGGGTGACGATGCCCAGATCGAAAAACTATTCACCGACCTGGCCACGCACTGGCCCAAGTTTGACGGTTTTGTGCACAGCATCGGCTTTGCCCCGCGTGAGGCCATTGCCGGCAATTTTCTGGATGGCCTGACGCGTGAGAATTTCCGTATCGCCCACGACATCAGCGCCTACAGCTTTCCGGCCATGGCCAAGGCCGCCCTGCCCTATCTGAACAATACGGCGTCCTTGCTGACCCTGACTTATCTGGGCGGTGTGCGGGTGGTGCCCAGCTACAACACCATGGGCCTGGCCAAGGCTTCGCTCGAATCGTCGGTGCGCTACCTGGCCGATGCCGTCGGCGCCAAGGGCATTCGCGTCAATGGACTGAGCGCGGGTGCCATCAAGACGCTGGCGGCCAGCGGCATCAAGGACTTTGGCAAACTGCTGGGCATTTCTGCCGCCGCATCACCGCTCAAGCGCAATGTAACGATTGACGAAGTTGGCAACGTGGCGGCCTTTTTACTCAGCGACCTGGCATCCGGCATGACCGGGCAAATTTCGTATGTGGACTGCGGTGTCAGCCAGACCGCCGTGGCCGTCGTGGAAACCGCCACTTAGTAGCCAAATAGTGCTCTAGCCCTTATTGTTCAAGCGCTGATAGCTACAACTATTGTAGCTATCAGGTAAGCGATCAGCGCTTGACACAGTCCGCGAAGTAGCGCACCCGACCATCCGGGCCGACTTCTTCCACCAGTCCGTGGATGTCGGTTTCATAACCCGGGCACTGGACATTAAATTCGCGTGAGAACTTCAGATAATCCACGATCTTCTTGTTGAACACCTCGCCCGGAATCAGCAGCGGAATGCCCGGCGGATACGGCGTGACCAGACCCACCGTGACCCGACCCTCAAGTTGGTCAATCTCCACCCGCTCGGTCAAACGCTGGGCAATGTGCGCATAGGCATCGCTGGGCTTCATGGCAGGTGCCAGATCGCTCAGGTACATGTCGGTGGTCAGGCGGGCAATGTCGTATTTGGCATACAACTGGTGTACATGCTGGCACAGGTCGGCCAGACCCATGTTTTCGTACTTGGGCTGCTTTTGGCAAAACTCGGGCAGGATGCGCCACATTGGCTGGTTTTTGGCGTAGTCGTCCTTGAACTGCTGCAACGCAGTGAGCATGCTGTTCCAGCGGCCCTTGGTGATGCCAATGGTGAACATGATGAAAAAGCTGTACAGCCCGGTTTTTTCCACCACCACACCATGCTCAGCCAAAAACTTGGTCACCACCGAGGCCGGAATGCCGGTCTTGGCAAACTTGCCATCCAGGTCCATGCCGGGCGTGACGATGGTCGATTTGATCGGGTCGAGCATGTTGAAGCCGGCCGCCATCTTGCCAAAGCCGTGCCAGTTGGCACCCGACTTGTTGCTGCGTGCCTCACCCTTGATGATCCAGTCATCAGCGCGGCCAATGCCTTCGTCGGCAAATTTATCGGGTCCCCAGACCTTGAACCACCAGTCGTCGCCGTATTCGTGGTCAATCTTGCGCATGGCACGCCTGAAGTCCAGCGCCTCGGCAATGCTTTCTTCGACCAGCGCAGTGCCACCGGGGGGCTCCATCATGGCTGCTGCCACGTCGCAACTGGCAATGATGCTGTACTGCGGGCTGGTGCTGGTGTGCATCATGAACGCCTCGTTGAACAGGTTTTTGTCCAGCTTGACGGTTTGCGAATCCTGCACCAGCACATGGCTGGCCTGGCTGATGCCAGCCAGCAACTTGTGGATCGATTGGGTGGCATAAACCATGGCGTGTTTGGGCCGCGGCCGACGTTTGCCCATGGCGTGGTAAGCGCCGTAAAACGGGTGAAACGCCGCGTGCGGCAGCCAGGCTTCGTCAAAGTGGATGTTTTCCACATAACCATCGAGCATGGTTTTGACGGTTTGGGTGTTGTACAACACGCCGTCGTAAGTGGACTGGGTCAGCGTCAGCACCCGGGGCTTGATCTGGTTGATATCCATATCGGGCAAATGCGCCATGACCAGCGGGTTGGCGGCAATCTTGGCCTTGATCGCAGCCGGCTCAAACTCGTGTTTTGGAATCGGCCCGATGATGCCAAAGTGGTTACGTGTGGGCTTCAAAAACACCGGAATGGCGCCGGTCATGATGATGGCGTGCAAGATGGATTTGTGGCAATTGCGGTCCACCACCACCACGTCATTGGGTGCGACCGTATGGTGCCAGACCATCTTGTTGCTGGTGGAAGTGCCATTGGTGACAAAAAAGCAGTGGTCGGCGTTAAAAATACGCGCCGCGTTGCGCTCGCTCTTGCCAATGGCGCCATCGTGGTCGAGCAGTTGGCCAAGTTCTTCCACCGCGTTGCAGACATCGGCGCGTAACATGTTTTCGCCGTAAAACTGGTGGTACATCTGGCCCACCGGGCTTTTCAAAAACGCCACGCCACCCGAGTGCCCGGGGCAGTGCCACGAGTACGAACCGTCGTCAGCGTAGTCCAACAAGGCCTTGAAAAACGGCGGCTGTACGCCTTCGAGATAACTTTTGGCTTCACGGATGATGTGACGCGCCACAAACTCGGGCGTGTCCTCAAACATGTGAATGAAACCATGCAGTTCGCGCAGAATGTCATTGGGCAGGTGACGGCTGGTTTTGGTTTCGCCATAGATATAGATCGGCACATCCAGGTTTTTGCGGCGCACCTCTTCAATAAAATGGCGCAAATTCAATACCGCCGGATCCAGATCTGGCCCCGGGGTAAATTCCTCGTCGTCAATCGACAAAATAAAAGTGCTGGCGCGGCTTTGCTGCTGGGCAAACTGGCTCAGGTCGCCATAGCTGGTGACCCCCAGCACCTCAAAACCTTCAGACTCGATGGCGTGTGCCAGCGCCCGGATTCCCAGACCTGAGGTATTTTCTGACCGAAAATCTTCATCAATAATGACGATTGGAAAGCGAAATTTCATGGCAGGCTCCAGCGACGCACGACAAATGGGATAAATTGGCGCGAAGTGTAAGGAGTAAAGCCCGAACTTTGGTGACAGCGCAGCACTTTCAACGGAAAATACCTCGGTGCGTAATACTCAGGGAAAAGAATATGGCTGATTCAACACTTTGGTGGCTGGCTGCAGGTGCGCTGATTGCCACCGAACTCGTCACCGGCACGTTTTACCTGCTGATGCTCTCGATTGGACTGGTGGCAGCAGCACTGGCAGCCCACGCCGGTCTGGTCATGACCTGGCAGTGGGTGGTGGCAGCGGCGGTGGGGGGCGGCTCGGTGCTGGCCTGGCATTTGTTCAAGAAGTCGCGGCCGCAGGCACCACCGGCACAAGCCAATCATGATGTCAACATGGACATTGGTGCCACCGTGCATGTAGCAGCCTGGCGCGATGACGGCACCTGTAGCGTCAAATACCGTGGTGCCCAGTGGGATGCAGAACTGGCAACCGGTGAAGTGGCAGCCAGTGCCAACTACACCATTGTCGAAGTCATTGGCAGCCGCCTGATCCTCAAACAACATCCAACCCATTAACTACCGGAGAGTCTCATCATGGAAATTGCCGTCGTTCTGTTCGTTATCGCCGTGATATTTATCACCCGTGCAGTCAAGGTGGTGCCCCAGCAGCATGCCTGGGTGGTCGAGCGGCTGGGTAAATACAACGGTACCCTGACACCCGGGCTGAATTTTCTGATGCCATTTGTTGACAAGGTGGCCTACAAACACCTGCTCAAAGAGGTGCCGCTCGACATTGCCAGCCAGGTCTGCATCACGCGCGACAACACGCAGTTGCAGGTGGATGGCATTTTGTACTTTCAGGTCACCGATGCGATGCGGGCCAGTTATGGGTCAAGTAACTACATTGTGGCCATCTCGCAACTGGCGCAAACCTCGTTGCGATCGGTGATTGGCAAGCTTGAGCTTGACAAGACCTTTGAAGAACGCGACATCATCAACGCCCAGGTGGTGCAGGCCATTGACGAGGCAGCGCTGAACTGGGGTGTGAAGGTGCTGCGTTACGAGATCAAAGACCTGACCCCACCAAAAGAAATCTTGCACGCCATGCAGCAGCAGATCACGGCCGAGCGCGAAAAACGTGCGCTGATCGCCGCCTCTGAAGGCCGCCGCCAGGAGCAGATCAACATTGCCACCGGCGAGCGCGAAGCCTTTATTGCCCGTTCGGAAGGTGAAAAACAGGCCGCCATCAACAACGCACAGGGCGAAGCAGCGTCCATTCTGACGGTTGCCGAAGCCAATGCCCAGGCCATTGAGCGCGTGGCCGCGGCCATTCGCCAGCCCGGTGGCGAGCAGGCTGTGCAGTTGAAAGTGGCCGAAAAAGCCGTGGAAGCCTATGGCCGGGTGGCAGCAGACGCCACCACCACGCTGATCGTGCCCAGCAACATGACCGAGGTGTCAGCGCTGATCAGTTCGGCCATGAAGATGGTACAAACACAAAAGTAGATCCAGCGGGTGATGCGGCATCAGCAACAATACTGCTGCACTACCCAGGACCGGATCAGTCAACCAACGCATGCGCCCACGCCGCACCTGAGGTGTCTTCAACGCCGCCCAATAGCGCATCATCCAGCTCCCAATTGCCACCCAATGCCTCAGCCCCCACCTTGTGGCTAGCCGCTGCCGCTCGAGAAGCCTTTGCTGGGGTGCTGCACTAGCTGGCCTTGGGCTATCAATAGTCCCGGTAGGCCCGAGATGGGAACAGTACTGCGGCCAGCCAGGCACTTTGGCAGCATTCCCGAAGCTTTGACTTGGATAAATATGACTTTTATGCCTCCAGCCCTTATAAAATATGCGCCAAAAGCTATATTTAACATAGCAACATTTGGCTACTGATTCGGCCTGAGTCGGGCTAACCGAGACACCAACGGGCAGTGCGCCGATATACTTGGCTTCGTCGATTCAAGCTTTGCGAGGATTCTTTGGAACTCATATCACGAACCCAGGGTACGGCACTGGTTTTAACCGTCAGCGGTCGCATTGACCACGCGCACGCGAGTGCTTTTGAGGCCGCGCTAGCACCCCATTTGCAGCGTTGTACGGCATCTGGCACACCGCTGGTGCTTGATTTCTCAGGCGTTGACTTCATCAGCAGCGTCGGCCTGCGGGTGCTGATGCTGGCGGCCAAGCAGGTCAAACAACAACAGGGAAAGCTGGCCCTGGCGGCCCTGACCCCGATTGTTCATGAGGTTTTTCAGGTCAGCCGCTTCAACCTGGTGCTGAAGGTCCTTGCCAGCGTTGATCAGGCGGTGCTGGCGCTGGCATCATGAAGCTTCATTTTTGGGGCACCCGGGGCTCGATTCCGGTGTCGATGACCAGCCTTGATGTGCGCGCCAAACTCCGCCATGCCTTGCTGGATGCGGCGCAATTGCCGGCCCTGACAGCGGCCACGGTCGATGCCTACATTGACACCCTGGGCTTTGACGTGGCGGCTACCTTTGGGGGTCATTCCAGTTGTGTGCAGATCGTCACCGACAGCCCGGAGCATGTCATTTTGGACCTGGGCTCGGGTGCGCGGCCGCTGGGTCAGTCGATGCTGGCGCGTTTTGGCGCTGCGCGGCCCCAGACCTATCATGTGTTCATGTCCCACCTGCATTGGGATCACATCATGGGTTTTCCGTTTTTCCAGCCGGCATTTTTGCCGGGCAACCGCATCATCATTCATGCCTGTCACGCGCAGGTGGAGCAGGCTTTCAGGCGCCAGCATGGCAGCCCGTCGTTTCCGGTCGAGTTTGAGCAACTTGCCGCCACGGTTGAATTTGATGTGCTGTTGCCCGGCAAGTGTTATCAGATTGCCGGGCTTGAGGTGTCGGCCCGGCTGCAGCGTCATTCAGGCGACTCTTACGGTTGGCGTTTTGAGCAGGGTGGCAAAGCGGTGGTTTATTCAACTGATTCCGAGCACCAGCTCGATGAGGCTGCCGAACTGGCAGGTGTCGTCGATTTTTTTGCCAATGCCGATGCCGTGGTGTTTGATGCCATGTACTCGTTGGCTGATGCCATTTCGGTCAAGGCCGACTGGGGACACTCCAGCAACATTGTTGGCGTGGAACTGTGCCGGGCTGCCGGTGCCAGGCGGCTGGTGATGTTTCATCACGAGCCCGCTTATGACGATGCCCAGATTTTGGGTGTGCTCAACGAGACGCGCCGTTTTGAGGAAATCACCCGCGAGGGTCATCCACTGGACGTTCTGTCAGCCTGGGACGGCCTGGAACTGGCGCTTTGAAGCCATTTTTCTCTGCTTTGCACTGGTTTTTTCTGGCCCGGCGCGGGCGGCTGGCGGCGTTGCTGATGCTGGCTGGCGTGACCCTGGCCAGCCTGGGTAGCGAACTGGAGCTACCCGCGGCCTGGCAGGGTGGCGCAGTGGCCCGGCTGTTGGGCCTGGCCGGGGCACCGTTTGCCAGCGCGCGGCAGGCGCTGTTTGATGCCTATCAGCAAGCCATGCCGCGTACTACCCGCAGCCAGCCGGTGACGCTGGTGGAAATTGACGAAGAAAGCCTGAAGTTGGTCGGCCAATGGCCCTGGCCACGCAGTCGGCTGGCCGAGCTGATTGACAAGATTGCCGTGCATCAGCCGCTGGCCATTGGGCTTGACTTGTATATGCCCGAGCTGGACCAAACCTCGCCGGCCCAGGTGGCCGAGCAGCTGCCACCCGGCCACGAAGCACTGGCGCGGGCATTGCAGCAGCTCGACAGCCACGAGGCCCGCTTGATCAAGTCGCTGAAAGCCGCCCCCACGGTACTTGGTGCGGCTGGTTTTGGCAGCCAAACCCAGACCAGCAGCAACGGCTTGCGCGCGGTGCCGGTACAGGTCAGCGGTGGTGATGCCTTGCCTTATTTGCTCAACTTTCCCTGGGTGCTGGCCAGTTTGCCCGAGTTGCAGGCGGCCGCGCACGGGCAAGCCTTGCTGAGCGTGGATGCCAGCCAGACGGTGATTCGCCGCATTCCGCTGGTGATGGCAGTCAATCAGCAGGTGCTGCCTTCCTTGTCGATTGAAATGTTGCGCATTGCCACGGGCGAACCCGCCGTACTGCTGGCCGTCGATGCACATGGCGTTGCCAGCGTGACGGTAGCAGACCTGCGCATTCCGACCCAGGCCAACGGCGAGGTGTGGCTGCATTTTGCCCATCGTCAAGAGGGCGAGCTGGCGCGCCAGGTGTCGGCAGCGGCCGTGCTGCAGGGGCGGGTTGCGGCGGATGCGCTGAGCAGCAAGCTGGTGCTGGTGGGCTTGACCGGTTCGGGCCTGCACGACAAACGCAATACACCGCTGGGGCAACTGGTGCCAGGTATCGAGATCCAGGCACAGTTGGTCGAAAGTGCGCTGGACGGGCGTTTTCTGCTGCGGCCCTGGTGGATCAAAGGCGTTGAGACAGTTGCACTGCTGGTCATGGGTGGGCTGCTGGTCTGGCTGATGCCCAAAACCCGGCGCTCCGGCCTGGCCAGATGGCGGCTGCGGCTGCCCGGCTTGCCAGGCCTGTTGTCGCTGGCGGGATTGCTGGCCTGGCTGGTCACCGGCTGGGTGCTATTTGCCCAGTGGGGCTGGCTGTTTGATTTGGCCTCTGGTGTGCTGGGTTATCTGGCGGTGCTACTTTGCCTGCTGCTGAGTTCGATGCTGAAAACCGAGCATGACAACCGTCGCCTGGCAGTCATCCAGCAGCAGTTGCGCGAAGACGCCGCCCGCGTTTCCGGTGAGCTGGCTGCGGCCCGGCGCATTCAATTGGGCTCCTTGCCAGATGCCGGGCACCTGTTTGCCGGTGAGTCGCGCTTTGAGTTTGCCACCCTGCTGGAACCGGCCCGCGAGGTCGGTGGTGATCTGTATGATTTTTTCATGATCGACGCGCAGCGCCTGTGTTTTGTGGTGGCCGACGTGTCTGGCAAAGGCGTGCCGGCCAGCCTGTTCATGGCGGTCACCAAAACCCTGACCAAAAGTTTTTCACTGCGGCTCAAGGGCAGTGCGGCCGAGGTTGTGATGGCCGCCAATCAGGACTTGTCCCGCGAAAACGTCGGCATGATGTTTGTCACCTTGTTGCTGGGCGTGCTGGATGTGCAAACTGGCGAACTCGAACTGGTCAACGCCGGGCATGACGCACCCTGGCGGGTCAGTCAGGGTGGTGTGGTTGAAAAAATCGCCACACCCGCCGAAACCGGTGGTCCGCCGCTGTGCGTGGTGGACGATTTTGTTTACCTGTCGCAGCGCCTGCAGCTTAGCCCGGGCGACACGCTGTGTGTGATTACCGACGGTGTCACCGAAGCCATGAACCAAAGCGGCGAGCTGTTTGGTGGCCAACGGCTGCAAGCAGCGCTGGCTGTCACGCCAACGGGGCAAAGCCTGAACCAGATGATGGAAAGGGTGCGGGCAGAAATAGCCGGGTTTGTTGGCGCTGCCGAAGCCTCGGATGACCTGACCCTGCTACTGCTGCGCTGGCAGCCAGGGTCAACTGCAACAGCCTCCCGGGGGGCTAGCGCAGGTTGATTTCAACGCGCCGGTTCAAGGCCTCTGGCACTTCGTCGGCGGTGGGCACCAACGGTTCGCGCTCGCCACGTCCTGCAATGCCAACCGTCGTGCCTGCTGCCACGACTCCGGCCAGAATAGCGCGCACCGTGGTGGCCCGGTTGACAGAAAGGGTATCGTTGTCTTCCAGTCGGCCAACCCGGTCGGTGTGACCAATCACCGCAATTTCAGGAGCCTGCCAGGTCGCCAGAGCCGCCTTTAACCGGCTCAGAACCTGCCCCGATTCGGCGGTCAGTTCAGTACTTGAGCCCGAGGCAAAGTACACCGTGAATGACTCGGGCCGAGGCGGCAGGGCTGCCAGTGTCAAAGCGTAGCGGGCGCGTACCTGGTCGGCTTGGTCGTGGCCTGCTTCAAGCTGGCCCCGGCCCGAAACCTGAGCGCTGGCGTAAGCTGTGCTGAGCACTTGCTCGCCCCCCGCTGTTGTCACCACCACCACCCCGGCCTTGCCAGCGTCGTCGGGCAACAAGACCACTCGTTCGCTAACCGCCGTGTTTTGGATGCCCAAATAAACCAGCAAAGCCAGCAGCGGAACAATGACCAGGTCCATCTCATTCGCTCCCTTGGCCGGCATCAATGATGAACGTCGTGCCGCGCACCCCCAGCGTCATCGACGGTGTTGAAAAACTCACGTTTTGCGGTGTGGCTTTGGCAATCTTGCCAGAAATGACCGCCACCGTGCCCCGCTTTACCGAGGCATCCAGGGTGCCGGCATGGGTGGTGGTATCGAAGGCAAACTTGTTCATTTGCAACGAGGAATTGGGCCCGGCAGAGAGCATGGTGCTGTCTTGCAACATGATGCCAACCGAGCCATCAGAACCGGTCAGCACCCGGTCATTGACCCGGATTTTGCTGCCAACGGTGATAGCCAACCGGGCCCCGTCACGTTCCAGCAGATTGCTGCCCTTGCTCAGTTTCACCACGCCCGCGTCTTGCGCCAGTGCCAGCAACGGGGCCAGCCACAACACGGTGGCTAGGCATAATGCAGACAGAATGGGTTGTTTCATTTGTTTCCTTTTTGAAGCGAGGCGCAAGCCGTGAACCAGTCAGAGGCCATGATATATCGATTTCCCGCCGAGATGGCTGCCTTGCCAGCCTTGTTGGCCCAACTCCAGGCCTTGTGCCGCCAAAGCGACCCGGCATTGGTGGCGCGGGCCGCGACGGCGATTGAGGAGCTGTTTACCAACAGCGTGTCTCATGGTTTGCGCACTGATGCCACCCCGGCGCAGGTGGGCCTGGCGGTGCAAGCGCAGAACGGTTCGCTGCAAGTGCGCTACGAGGATGGTTTTTTGCCCTTTGATCCGTTTCTGGGGCTCGACAAGACTCTGGAAACGCTTGAGCTTGCAGTGGAAGGCCGGTCGGTCGGTGGGCTGGGTCGGCTGATTGTTCGTGGGCTCGCTGACCAGTCCAGTTACACCCGCGACCAAACCGTCAACCGGATTGACCTGCTGTTTTCACCCAGAGCCACCATGACCTGAGCGCCCGGCCACCACTTGTGCCTGGTGCTTTGGCTGCTAAGGGATGCGGAAATCACAAAAATTCCATTTCTGGCGGCTCTGACGGGTGCATTGCGTCGTTGCAATCCGCTCGTTTAGCTGGCTAAACTTCGCGTCTTGTGCCAAGCACTGCATCCCGTCAGCATTCGTCATAAACGGTACATTTGCAATTTCTGCATCCCTTGCACTTGCCTGGTGATTTTTTGACACCCAACGAGCGCGGAACACCAGCGCAGCACCTTCTTTGGGAAGGCGTGCACAAGCAAACGGTGGGCCGGCGCAGTAGCGCAGGCGGGGGTGGTGATTGCTACATAATAAGTAGCTTCTAGCGCAATAAATACGGGAACTTTATGCCAATTTGGCCCTTGACCTGGTGTGTCGGTTTCATTGGAGACAAGCGCGCAGGGCGATCACCGCCTGATGTCATCGTGCTGCGGTGCAGTGGCAGTTTGACATCGTGTCTGACTTGGCGACGCAAGGTCTGAAGGCAAACATGGCCGATCAAGTCCGGGGGCACCTCAGTGGATCACTTTTTGTGCCTGGCAGCCCCACTTCAGGACGGCACCTGCTATTTTTTGACCAGTTCAACGCGCCGGTTTTTGGCTCGCCCGTCCTCGCTGCGGTTGTCGGCAACCGGCACGCTTTGCCCGTAGCCTTTGGCGCTGAGCCGGCTGGCGGCGATGCCGCGTTGCACCAGAGCCGCCATCACCGCTTGTGCTCGGTCCGCCGACAGTTTTTCGTTCGATGGCGCTGTACCGACGTTGTCGGTGTGGCCTGCCACCTCGATCTTTAGGCCAGCCGCTGCCTTCAAGGTTGCTGCCGCGTCGTCCAGGGTCTTGGCAGAGTCCGACTTGATGGTCGCCCGGCCGGTATCAAAGTTCACATAAAGAGTCAGGAAACCATCCTTGTTCAGCTTGTCCACCCACTCATTGACGCTGATGTCCTGCTTCATGGCCTGGCGGCCAACAATGTACAAAACATAACCGTCTGCCACACCGGTGGCGTTGACGAAGGTCCAGAACTCTTTGCCACCCTTGGTGATTTTGAGCGTTGTTCCGTAATTGGTGCAGGCGTTGCCAAGTTTGAAGCTGTCATCCAGGTGCAGGCTGCACCATTCGGGGTAACTGCCCTCCACGCCGCCGCCGGCCTGCTTCGCCGCGTTCTGGAAGTTGCTGGCACCGTCATTGAGGCCCATCTCAATGGACCAGAACTCGCCTTCGACCTCCTGCAGCCGCGCCTTGTTGTCGGTGCCCATCGGGCCGACAGGAAAACGGCGCATCTCGAACTGGCTGTGTTTGCAGTCATAAATGTAGTGCTGAGCCATGCGGGTGAATAGTGGGTGGTCCTTGCAGCCCTGAGCATCGGGTTCGGCCCAGGCCATCCCCGTGGCCAAACCCCACAGACCCGCAACAGTCGCAAACAAGCGCATCAGTGTCAACATCGCATTTCCCTTCGTTTTTTGCAGTTCGCCATTCGACCGTAGACTCAGACAAGCTTTGTTGTATCGGAAGCAGGCGATGGGCGTATTGTGCTCCTACCAGCACCAGCAGAACCATCACCACCCGCACTCACGCTACGCTGGACAAAACAATACGTTCAAGGCACCATGGCCTCGCATCCGGGGGTGTACTGTCTGCGCACGAATCTACTGGACTGGGA
>JAIFMA010000141.1 GCA_020048795.1 Rhodoferax sp. | reverse complement strand
GCGTGATCGTCAACCACCAAAATTTTCAAGAAATGAGCTCCAACTGCTTTCCTACAATGCAGGTTATGTTTGTTCACCTGCGCCTACACACCGAATTTTCCGTCATTGACGGTACCAACCGCATCGATGATATCGTCAAGTCGGCGGCCGCCGACGGTCAGCCAGCCCTGGCCATCACTGATTTAAGCAATCTGTTTGGAGCCATCAAGTTTTACAAGGAAGGGCGCAAGCGGGGTGTCAAGCCGATCATCGGTGCTGAAATCTGGCTCGAAGGCTTGGGCAAGGATGCCGCGCAACTCTCGCGCGTGTTGCTGCTGGTGCAAAACCAGCAGGGCTATCTCAATCTGTGCGAACTGCTGGCGCGGGCCTGGACGCACAGTGGCGTGCGGGCACAGGCAAGCATCAGCCTGGCCTGGCTGACAGAGCTCAATGGCGGCTTGTTATGCCTTTCTGGCGCCCAGGCCGGGCCGGTGGGACAAGCCTTGCTGCAGGGCGACGAGGCACGTGCGCTGGAGGCCGCCTTGCAGCTCTCGGGCGTGTTCACCCACCGCTTTTACCTGGAGCTTCAGCGTGCCGGTCGGCCCGAGGACGAATCGCAGGTGGTGGCGGCCGTGCAACTGGCGCAGCGCACGCAATTGCCGGTGGTGGCCACGCACCCGATCCAGTTCGCCGCGCCCGAGGATTTTGAGGCGCATGAGGCCCGCGTGTGTATTGCCGAGGGCGAAATTCTGGCCAATCCGCGCCGAGTCAGGCGTTTTACCCGCGAGCAGCACTTCAAGACGGCGGCCCAGATGGCCGAGCTGTTTGCTGATGTACCCAGCGCGCTGGCCAACAGCCTCGAAATTGCCAAGCGCTGCAGCCTGAGCCTGGTGCTGGGCAAGCCACAGTTGCCCGACTTTCCGATCCCCGAAGTCAATGGCGTGGTGATGGGGCCAGATGCCTACTTTCGATATGCCGCGTACCAGGGTCTGCAAGAGCGCATGGCGCACCTGTACCCCGATGCCACCCGGCGCGAGCTTGAGATGCCGCGCTATGTGGAGCGCCTTGAGTTTGAACTGGGTACCATTTTGAAAATGGGTTTCCCGGGCTACTTTTTGATTGTCGGTGACTTCATCAACTGGGCCAAGAAAAACGGCTGCCCGGTGGGGCCGGGGCGCGGCTCGGGCGCGGGCAGCCTGGTGGCCTATGCACTCAAGATCACCGACCTGGACCCATTGCAATACAAGCTGCTGTTTGAGCGCTTTCTGAACCCCGAGCGGGTCTCGATGCCCGACTTTGACATCGACTTCTGCCAGGGCAACCGCGACCGGGTGATTGACTATGTGAAAGACAAATACGGCAAAAACGCGGTGAGTCAGATTGCCACCTTTGGCACCATGGCGGCGCGCGCGGCGATTCGCGACGTGGGCCGGGTGCTGGACATGAGCTACACCTTTTGCGATGGCATCAGCAAGCTCATTCCCAACAAGCCGGGTGTGTCGGTGACCCTGCAACTGCCGCCGCCAGACCGCAAAAAGGACGATAAAACCGTTTATGCCACCGAGGCCGAGCCGATTCTGGCCGAGCGCGAAGCGCGTGAAGAAGATGTCAAGACCCTGCTGGTGCTGGCGCGCAAGCTCGAAGGCCTGACCCGCAACATCGGCATGCACGCCGGCGGCGTGCTGATCGCGCCGGGCAAGCTGACCGACTTTTGCCCGCTGTACCAGCAGCCCGGCAGCGAATCGGCCGTCAGCCAGTACGACAAGAACGATGTGGAATCGGTCGGCCTGGTCAAGTTTGACTTTTTGGGACTGGCCACGCTGACCATCCTTGAAATCGCCCGCGGGTTCATTGTCAGCCGTCACCCGGGGCAGGAAAACTTTGCCTTCGAGAACCTGCCGCTCGACGATAAAGCCACCTACAAGCTGTTCCAGGACGGCAAGACCGAGGCGGTGTTCCAGTTTGAATCGCGTGGCATGCAGGGCATGCTGCGCGATGCCAAACCAACGCGCCTGGAAGACCTGATTGCCCTGAATGCCTTGTACCGCCCCGGCCCAATGGATTTGATCCCCAGCTTTGTCGCGCGCAAACATGGCCGCGAGGTGGTCGAATACCCGCACCCGCTGGTCGCCGAGATGCTGTCCGAGACTTACGGCATCATGGTCTATCAGGAGCAGGTGATGCAGACGGCCCAGATTCTGGGTGGCTACTCGCTGGGGGGTGCCGACATGTTGCGTCGCGCCATGGGTAAAAAAGATGCCGACGAGATGGCCCGGCACCGGCAGATCTTTCGCGACGGTGCGCTGAAAAATGACATCGGGCAGGAAAAAGCCGACGAAGTTTTTGACCTGATGGAAAAATTTGCCGGCTATGGCTTCAACAAGTCACACGCTGCCGCTTATTCTTTGCTGGCTTACCACACCGCCTGGCTCAAGGTGCATTACACGGCCGAGTTCTTTTGCGCCAACATGACAGTGGAAATGGACGACACCGACAAGCTCAAGGTGTTGCTCGAAGATGCGCTGAAGATGGGTTTGACGTTTCAGCCACCCGATGTGAACCGCGGCATGAGCCGTTTTGAACCGGTGTCTGACAGCGTGATCCGCTACGGCCTGGCCGCCGTCAAAGGCAGTGGCGAGCAGGCCATTGAAGCGATTGTGGCGGCGCGCGAGGGTCGCGGTGTGGGCCCGATGGGTGATGTGGTAGGGCCGTTCAAGAGCCTGTTTGACTTTTGTGCCCGGGTGGACCGGAGCCGTATCAACAAACGCACGGTTGAGGCGCTGATCAAGGCCGGTGCCTTCGACACCCTGCAACGCAACCGTGCCAGCTTGCTGGCCAGCGTCGATCTGGCGTTCGAATTTGGTGCTGCCGCGCTGGCGAATGCCAACCAGTGCAGCCTGTTTGACATGGGTGATGGTCATGGTTCCAGCACCCAGGAGCCCGAGCTGGTGCAAGCCACGCCCTGGGGTGTCAAGGAAAGCCTGACGTTTGAAAAAACGGCGGTGGGTTTTTATATGTCCGGCCATCTGTTTGATGAAGTCGTGCAGGAGGTGCGCCGTTTTGCCAAACGACCGATTGCCGAGTTGATCGACACCCGCGAGCCACAATTGCTGGCTGGCATCATCACCGATATGCGGGTCATCAATGGTCAGCGCGGCAAGCTGGCCCTGTTCAAGCTCGACGATAAATCCGGCGTGATTGAAGCGCGTGCCGACGAGGCACTGATCAATGCGCACAAAAACCTGCTGAAAGACGATGAACTGGTGATCGTCATGGGCAAACAACAACCCGACCGGTTTTCGGGTGGCATGCAACTGACCGTCACGCAAATCTGGGATCTGGAACAGGCGCGCTGCCGTTTTGGCAAATACCTGTGTGTCACCCTGGCCACCGGCCTCACAGCACCCCGGCTGGAGGTGGCGCGTTTGATCAAAGATTACCCGGCGCAGCGCGAGCAGACCGAACAGGGGGATTTGTGGCGCGGTTTGGGGGTGCGCCTGAAGTTGACCTGCCACGGTGAAACCGGTGTCGCCAGCGCCGAGTTGCGGCTCGATGAAGGTGTCAGGTTTTACCCCAGCAATGCGGCGCTGGCGAGTTGGTGGGCCCAGGCGGCACCCGGCACAGCCCAAATAATATATGAAGAATAGCCTTCCAGCGCCCGTCCTGCTTGCGCCATAAGCTACTAAAAATGTAGCTAGTCTTTCGGGCGAAACACCAGAATCAGGGCCGCTGGGACACTGCCATCGGTGTCGCGGGGCAGCACCTCGGTGCGGTCAATGGCCTTGAGCACGGCCTCGTCCCAGGCCTTGAGTCCGCTGGGTTTCAGCAGCTTTCGACCCACGATGGTGCCATCCGGTGAGGTTCGGACTTCGATCTCGGCGGTTGGGTTGCCGCTCAGCTCTTCGGTAAACACAATATTGGGTTTGATGCTGGCGCGGATTTTGCCGGCGTAACTAGCCGATGGACCGGCGGACTTCAGGGCGACTCCGGTGGCGTTGGGGGCACCGGTGGCACCTGCCATTCCGGCCAGGCGTGCCAGGTTCTTTTCGCGTTGGGCTTCGAGCTGTTTGGCTTCAAGCTCGATTCTTTTCTTCTCAGCAGCGACTTTTTGAGCTTTTTCCGCCTGGGCCTGCTTGAATTTCTCCTGCTTTTGTTGCTCTTGTGCCAGTTTCTGTTGATCTTGTTTGAGTTTGTCCTGTTTGGCTTTTTTCTGCTGCTGCTCTTCCTGCTTTTTCAGCCGCAATTTTTCCTGCTGCAAGGCAATGTCAACCTGTGGCAGCTTCGGCGGCGGGGCCGGTTCTGGCTCGGGTGGCGCTGGCAGCGGTTTCGGTGCAGGGACGGGGGGCGGCTCAGGCGGCGGCTCCACCCGTGCAGGCGCGGCGGCAACCGGCAGGGTTGACCAAAGTTCGGCTTCAATGCTGGCCATTTGGGTATCGCGGTTCCACCGAACGCCCCAGGTCAGCGCGGTCAGCAGCAGGCTGTGCACCACGATGGCCAGCAGCAGTGCGCGCGCCAGGCCAGGAAGGGCCGGCGGCGCAAATTCCAGGCGGTCGGTGGTGGCGTGCATGGCTGAGGTGTCTATTTGGCGAGTTGTACCGACAGCCCCACGCGCGCCACACCGGCGCGCTGCAGCGTGTCCATGACGCGCACCACGGCTTCATACTTCACACTTTTGTCGGCGCTGATGACCACGGCTGAATCGGTGGTGCCGCTTTGTGCCTGTTTCACGGCCTGAGCCAGTTCTTTCAGGGTGATGGGCGACGACTTGTCCTTGAGCTTGAGGGCCAGTGCCTCGTCTTTGCCGATCACGATCTGTAGCACCTGGTCGGGCTGCCTGGCACCTTTGCCAACGCTGGGCAGATTGATCATGCTGGGGGCGATCAGCGGCGCGGTGACCATGAAAATGATCAACAGCACCAGCATCACGTCAATAAACGGCACCATGTTGATTTCGTTGATGGTGCGCCGACCCCGACCGCGATTCATGACTGCTGCCATGGCCAAGCTCCTTGTTCAGTGCCCAGAGGCCGACTGCACGCCAACATTGCGTTGCAGGATGTTGGAAAACTCTTCAATAAAGGTTTCCAGCCGGATGGCGATGCGATCAATGTCGCGGGCAAACCGGTTGTAGGCGACAACTGCCGGAATGGCTGCAAACAAGCCAATCGCGGTCGACACCAGGGCCTCGGCAATACCGGGGGCTACCGTGGCCAGCGTCACCTGGGTCAGTGCCGCCAGCCCTGTGAATGAATGCATGATGCCCCAGACCGTGCCAAACAGGCCGACATAGGGCGACACCGAGCCGACTGAAGCGAGAAAACTCAGGTGGGTTTCCACCACGTCCATTTCGCGCTGAAAGCTGGCCCGCATGGCACGCCGGGCCCCGTCCATCAGGGTGCCGGGGTCGGTGATGCGGCGTTCGCGCAGTTTCTGGAATTCGCGCATGCCGCTGGCAAAGATACGCTCCATTGGCCCGGCCGCGCGGGCATTTTGTGTGGCAGCGGCAAACAGATCGTTCAAATTGCTGCCCGACCAGAATTCGCGCTCAAAGGTGTCGTTGAGTGACTTGACTTTGCCCAGCGAAAACAGTTTGCGAAAAATAGCCGCCCAACTGGCCACCGAGATGGCCATCAGCAGCAGCATTACCAACTGCACCACGATGCTGGCATTGAGCATCAGGTGCAGGATCGAGAGTTCTTGGTTCATTGTTGAAAAATGACGAATGAAGAATGAAGAAGGCCGTGGCAAGACTCAGTTCAGGCTGGCCAGGATAGCCTGCGGAATTCTGGCTGGCTTCCCTTGGGCGTTGACCCAGGCTGCGCGAATGTTTGCCTCACACAACAACTGCTTGACACCCGCCGTCTTGCGCAGCGCCTGCTGCCGGATTGTCATGGCCACCCGGCCCGCTTCTGTGAGTGAAGTTGTCAGCAAAAGTTCATCGTCGAGCCGGGCGCTTTTCAGATAATTGACCTTGGCCTGGCTGACCACAAACATGCCGCCAGTGGTTTCCAGCAGGGCTTGCTGGCCAACACCCAGTGACCGCAGCCATTCGGTGCGGGCGCGCTCGAAAAATTTCAGGTAATTGGCGTAATAGACGATGCCCCCCGCATCGGTGTCCTCCCAGTACACCCGCACCGGCCAGCCAAACACCTGGTTCATGCCAGCAGGCTCCGCAGTCGCTCAATCGCTTCGCGCAGTTGTGGCAGGGCGCTGGCGGTTGAAAACCGGATGAAATGGGCCGTCTCGGCGTGGCCAAAGTCGCGCCCGGGCGTGACGGCAACGTGGGCACGGCGCATGATCTCAAAGGCCAGATCCCAACTGCCCACAACGCCAAGTTTGTCGCAAGCAGCCGAACAGTCAGCCCAGGCATAAAAAGCACCATCGGGCATCACGGGCACCGTCAAACCCAGCGCGTTGAGGGCCGGAATGAAAAAATCGCGTCTGGCCTTGAATTCGGCGCGGCGCTGTTCATATTCGGCCAGGCTGTCAGGCTCAAAGCAGGCCAGTGCCGCGTATTGTGAAATCGTGCTGGGGCAGATAAACAGGTTTTGTGCCAGCCGCTCAATCACCGGCACCAGCGGCTCAGGCACCACCAGCCAGCCCAGCCGCCAGCCGGTCATGCTGAAGTATTTGGAAAAACTGTTGATGCTGATGATCTGCTCGTCAATGGCCAGCGCCGACCTGGCAAATTGCGTGTCGTGGCTGAGCCCCAGGTAAATCTCGTCCACCAGCGTGATGCCGCCGCGGTCACTGACCTGCTGGTGGATGCGGCGCAACTCGTCATAGGCAATCGATGTGCCGGTTGGGTTGGAAGGTGATGCCAGCAACACACCCCGGGTGTTGTGACCCCAGGCCTGAGCCACCTGGTCGGCACTGAGCTGAAAGCGTTGCGCTGCGTTGGCCGCAATCAGCACCGCCCGGCCATCGGCAGCCGACACAAAATGCCGGTTGCAGGGGTAGCTGGGGTCGGGCATCAGCATCTCATCGCCAGATTCGATCAGGGCCAGGCAAGCCAGTTGTAGCGCCGCCGAGGCACCGGCCGTCACCACAATGCGCTGCGCCGGCACCTGGACATGAAAACGTGTGGCATACCAGTGGCTGATGCGTTCGCGCAGTTCTGGCAGGCCGGTCGCTGCGGTGTACTGTGTTTGTCCGTCATGGATGGCTCTGGCAGCGGCTTGTTGCACCAAGGCTGGCGCGGTGAAGTCAGGCTCGCCGATATTCAGGAAAATCATCGGCTGGCCAGTCTGGGCCACCTGGGCCGCCAGCGCCTTGGCAGCCTTGGCCATCTCCATCACATAAAACGGCTCAATGCGCTGGGCGCGGGCAGACACTTTCATGCGGGGCTCACTGCCATGTCATCTGGCTGATGATTGGCGGTCGGCGGCCACTTCGGCTTGACGCAGTTGGCGTGCCAGTGCGTTGAGTACCGCGTTGACGTATTTGTGGCCGTCGGTGCCACCAAACTCCTTGGCCAACTCGATACATTCGTTTAACACCACACGCCAGGGCACATCGGGGCAGTGCTGAAACTCATGCACACCGATCCACATCGCCGCGTGCTCCACCGGAGAAATCTCGCTCAGCGGACGATCCAGCACCGGCTGAATCAGGGTGTCGAGCGCCTGGGCCTGGTCGGCGCAGCCGTGCAGCAGCGCCTCAAAATGCACCACGTCGGCCTTGGAAAAACCCGACAAGTCACGCGTGAAGGCCTCCACGTCGGGTACTTCATTTTTTCCCACCAGCACCTGATAGAGCGCTTGCAGGGCAAATTCGCGGGCCCGGGAACGGGCCGATTTACTGGCCGCCTTGAGCACCCCGGTGCTGGTCAAGCCTTTGCGGGATTGGCGCGGCGGTCGGGTCGGTGCACCGGGGTGACTGGACTGGCTCATCGAATGGCTTTCAGCAAATTGGCCATTTCAATGGCCACCCGAGCGGCATCGCGCCCCTTGTCGGTTTGACGCTGCACCGCCTGCTCCATGGTTTCGGTGGTCAGGATGGCATTGGCAATGGGCAGCTGGTAGTCCAGTGCGACCCGGCTGACGCCGGCACCGGATTCGTTGGCCACCAGCTCGAAATGGTAGGTTTCACCGCGAATGATGCAACCCAGTGCAATCAGGGCATCGTATTCCAGTTTTTCGGCCAGCGCCATCAAGGCCACCGGAACTTCCAGCGCGCCAGGCACCTGCACCAGTTGAATCTGCTTGGCTGGCACGCCCAGGCGGAGCAGTTCGTCCTGGCAGGCTTGTGCCAGCGCGTTGGTGACACCGGCGTTAAAGCGGGCTTGCACAATGCCGATAGAGAGTTTTTTCCCGTTCAGTCGGTTGTCACTGGCATCAAGTGTGCCCTGGTCTGTGATCAGCATGGTGTTTTTCAGGTAAAGGGGGTTAAGGATCGACGCTCAGGGCGCAACGTAGCCAACAATTTCAAGTCCGTAACCGGTCATGCTGGGCATGCGCCGGGGAGTGCCCATGAGTTTCATCTTGCGCACCCCCTGGTCGCGCAAAATCTGCGCGCCAATGCCGTAATTGCGCAGGTCAAGCCGGCCGCGCTGGGGGCCGTGGGTGGCGGTGGCCGTGCCATCAAACTGGGCCAGCAACTGGGCACCGCTTTCGCCGCAATTGAGAAACACCACCACGCCCTTGCCCTCCTGGGCCACCTTTTTCAGGCTGGCATCCAGGCCCCAGGAATGCATGGTTCGACCCACTTCCAGGGCATCCAGAACCGACAGCGGTTCATGTACCCGCACCAGCACGGCTTCGTCGGCGCTCCACGCGCCCATCACCAATGCCAGGTGCACGCCATGCGCGGTCTTGTCCTTGAAGGCATGGGCGGTGAACTCGCCAGCAGCGGTGGTGAGCTTGCGGCTACCGATATGTTCGACCAGCGACTCGACCCGGCTGCGGTGGTGAATCAGGTCGGCGATGGTGCCGATTTTCAGGCTGTGTTCGGCCGCAAACAACTGCAAATCAGGCAGGCGGGCCATGGTGCCATCGTCATTCATGATCTCGCAGATCATGGCCGCCGGGGTGCAGCCGGCCATGGCGGCCAGGTCGCAGCCGGCCTCGGTGTGGCCAGCGCGCATCAGCACGCCGCCTTCTACCGCCTGCAGCGGAAAAATGTGGCCCGGCTGCACCAGGTCATCGGGCTGAGCATCTTTGGCGACGGCGGCCTGCACCGTGCGCGCCCGGTCAGCCGCTGAAATGCCGGTGGTGACACCCTCAGCCGCTTCAATCGAGACGGTAAACGCGGTGCCTTTTTTGTCACCATTGTGTGCTGTCATGGGGGGCAGTTGCAGGCGCTCGCAGCGTTCCTGCGTCAGGGTCAGGCAAATCAGACCTCGGCCAAAGCGCGCCATGAAGTTGACGGCTTGCGCCGTGACATGTTCGGCCGCCATGACCAGATCGCCCTCGTTTTCGCGGTCTTCTTCATCGACCAGTATCACCATGCGGCCGGCACGCATGTCGGCCAGGATATCTTCTACAGGCGAAATCGCCACCGGGTTTGGGGTCATCATGGGAACTTTATCCGCAAAAACTAGGAAAAATTTGCACGCTCATCCAGCCTGTGCGGCGCTCTGGTGCGCAGGGCTGAGCATGCGCTCAAGGTAGCGCGCGATGATGCTGAATTGTCTCGCAAGCCAATAGGCATGGGGATTTCCATCGGAAGCCGATAAAAATACCGTCATCAATAGTGGATGCCCATAGCCGTTGCTCGTCATGGGTGCATTTTCGCATGCTCGCTGATTTCTCCTGGCAGGTATCGCGTATTTGAGCTGTATTTCAATTGATGTTCAGCAGCAACATTGACATCTGTCATTGGTATAGCCCCCTAGCCCGCGCCAGATAAGCGCAAGAAGCTATCAATAACATCACCAGGTCTGGATGCCCGCCATCACATCCACCGGCAAGCATCACGCACCAGTGCAAGGCAGGCAACGCAAAATGCCTTGTCCGCACTGCAGTGTTGACCCAGAAGTGGCTGTCGATAAAGTGCAGGCTTGAGAGTCATGCCCCTGGCCTGAAGCTTGAAAACTAGGCCAGCGCCCCGTCAACACCACCTCAAACGCCCATCGATTCGTGTAAGCCAAATAGCACGCTGGCCCAATTGCAACAAGCGCACGCAGCTATCAAATATATAACGAAAATCATACTGATAACTCCATGCCTCCTGTTACACCCACCCCAACGCACCGCTACCCACGCCAACAATTTCGAACAAGTTATGCCCACACGCCGGTGGTGTGTCGGCCTTTGCAATGATTGCAAGAATAGATGTATTGGTATTTCCTCCTGCGGCCGATTTCCGGGCCTTCGATCTCTGTGCCAAGAAAAGCCTGACCACGACAGCCCTCAGTCATGCAAGTTGCAGGCACCCGCTTGATGAACAAGCGCTTCACCAGCAGGTAGCAAATTGCGTAAAACAGCACCATCGCCAGGAACCAATAACGCTCTATGTCAAAGCGCTCAATACCGCTCATCTGTTGTAGCGCGCCAGATATCAAGTTCCAGTAACGGTCAAAAACGATGGAAATCATCCACAAGAAAAGCAGGCTGACTGTCATGGGAATTAATCGAGCGGAAATGATATGAAAGCCTGGCGACAGCAGAGGCGGGGAACCAAAAAGACCGGCAACTTGAAACACCATCGGTTCCCGCGATACTTTCGGAAAAAAAGGGGTCTTGTCTGACCACATGAATTGCCACACAAGTGAAGAGTTGCCTGCAGCATATTTTGAATGTTCCATGCTTCGCAAGTACCTTAGTGCATAGATCCCGGCCACCAGCAGCCCGCTGATGAAGGCAAGCAGCAGGCGTGTCGCCCAGTCTGTCTGATGCCATGCAGAAGACACGCAAATTGCGAGGAAAAATAGCAATACAAGGCGAAGGAGCAGTCGGATTAGAAACATGGTTTTGATGGGCTTGGTGGCGTGCAGCTTTGAGTTCCGAAAGCGCCAGGCAATGATAGGGTCCAATGCTATCGTTCTTCCCCTGCCCTGGCCGTTTGCGGCCACTATTTTGCGGTCAAGGCAGCCGGGCCCACCATTGCCATGCATCGCTTGAAATATCATGCAAGATTGCCTTTGCCTGAAAGAGAGACCGTCTTATGTCAGAGTTACCCACCTATGTCCCACCCAAGGTCTGGATATGGGACAAAGCCAACGGGGGACGCTTCGCCAGCATTAACCGTCCCATCGCCGGCCCGACGCACGAATCTGCCCTGCCACGGGGCAAGCACCCCCTACAGTTGTATTCGCTGGCCACGCCCAACGGTGTCAAAGTCACCGTCATGCTGGAGGAGCTACTGGCACTGGGTCATGCAAGTGCTCAATACGATGCGTGGCTGATACGCATCAATCAGGGTGATCAGTTCGGCAGTGGGTTTGTTGGGGTGAATCCGAACTCCAAGATTCCGGCACTACTGGACTGCAGCACACCCGAACCGATCAGGGTGTTCGAGTCCG
>JAIFMA010000002.1 GCA_020048795.1 Rhodoferax sp. | reverse complement strand
TATCAGAAGCCGGTGGCGGCTACAGCTGGGCCATCAACAGCCGGCTGAACCAGCTCACCGCGTGGTCCAACGACCCGGTTGCCGACCCACCGTCCGAGTGGTTTTTGCTGCAAAACAGCAAAACCAAGGAAATCTGGCCGATTGCACCCGCAGCGGGCGCTGACAGGGCGGTGACCTACCGGGTCACACACGGGCAGGGTTTTACCAGCATTCATCACCAGCGCGGCGAGCTTGAAGTCAGCGCCACCTGGTGTGTCGACGACAAAACGTCCGTCAAACAGGTGCATCTGACGCTGGTCAACCACGGCCACAAAACCCTGCACCTGCGCTTGATTGGCATGGCCGAGTGGCTGATGGGTGCCAACCGCAGCGACCGCAATACCGTGCGCACCGCCTCGCTGCACGAACCCGCACTCACGGCCCTGCTGTGCACCCAACGTGATCGCGCCGCCGGGTTTGGCGACGGCACCGCCTTTTTGGGTGTCACTGACACCGGCAACCACACCGAAGACTGGACATGTGACCGGCGCGAGTGTTTCGACGCGCGGGGTCGCCTGGTGGTGCCCGACTTTTTCGGCCAGTTCAGCGGCGACGGGCTGGACCCCTGCGCCGCCCTGTCCACCCGCCTGGCACTGGCCAGTGGCCAGTCGACCCAAAGAAGTTTTTTGCTGGGTTACGCCAGCGATGCGGCCAGCGCCAAACAGTTGCTCTTGCAGGCAGCTAGTGTGCCCGCCAGCACCCGGCTTGAGCAAGTCTGTGCCGGCTGGAACCGCCTGCTGGGTGCCACCACGATCAGCACCCCCGACCCGCTGCTTGACGTGTTGACCAACCGGTGGCTGCTGTACCAGGCGGTGTCGTGCCGCATGTGGGCGAAATCGGGCTTTTACCAAGCTGGCGGTGCCACCGGCTTTCGGGATCAACTGCAGGACGCCATGGCGCTGGCCTGGGCCGCCCCTGAGATGCTGCGCGCTCAGATTGTTTTAAACGCCTCGCGCCAGTTTGTTCAGGGCGATGTGCAGCACTGGTGGCACGAGCCTTTGGGCGTGGGCGTTCGCACCCATTTTTCTGACGATCTGCTGTGGTTGGCCCATGCCTGTGTGCGATATCTGCAGGCCACGGGGGATGCCACCTTGCTTGACGAGCAGGTGCCATTTCTGGAAGGCAACGCCATCGCTCCCGGCGCTGAGGACGCCTATTACGCGCCCACGGTCAGCACGCAACTGGCCTCGGTTTACGAACACGCCGCCCGCGCCATTGACCGCAGCCTGGGCGTGGGCAGTCATGGTCTGCGCATGAACCGGGTCGGCGCCGAAGGCCGTGGTGAATCGGTCTGGCTGGGCTGGTTTTTGTACCGCCTGATCACCGACTTTGCCCCGCTGGCTCAGGCCCGCAACGACACCCAACGCGCGCTGCGCTGGGAGCGCTGTGCCAGCAGCCTGCAGCAGGCCCTGGTGGGTACCGCTTGGGACGGTTTATGGTTCAAACGCGCCTATTTTGATGACGGCCAGGCCTTGGGCTCGGCTGACAACCCCGAGGGGCGCATTGACCTGATTGCCCAGGCCTGGTCGGTGTTGTCGCACGCCGCGCCACCCGACCTGCAGCGCCAGGCCATGGCCGCCGTTGATGCCCAGCTGGTTGACCCGGTGGCAGGTTTGATCCGTCTGCTGAACCCGCCGCTGGTTCATGCCGTGCCCAGCGCCGGTTACATCCAGGCCTATCCACCCGGGGTTCGTGAAAACGGCGGGCAGTACAACCATGCTGGCATCTGGGCGCTGATGGCACAGGCCGAGCGGGTGACCAACGCCGAGCCAGATCTGCACAGTGGCGCAGAGGCCAGCACCATGGGCGACACCGTTTACCGCTACGCCACCTATCTGAGCCCGGCGCACCGCGCCAGCCACCCCACACGCGGGCCAGCCTATGGCCTGGAGCCCTATGTGATGGCGGCCGACGTGTACAGCCAGCCACCCTACGTCGGGCGCGGCGGCTGGAGCTGGTACACCGGGGCGGCGGCCTGGATGCACCGCGCGGTCGTTGAGTCGATGTTTGGCTTGACGCAACGCGCCCAGACGCTCTGCTTCAAGCCCTGCCTGCCCAGCCACTGGCAGCAGGCAGAAATGGTGCTGGTGCGCGATGGCCGCAGCATGCGTTTTATCCTGATACGAGCCAGCACCGGCGACGCCCTCGCCCAAACCGCCCAGTGGCATGCACAGCTGCTGATGCCCGGGCAGTTGCTGAACTGGCCAAGCCTGGCAGCGCAGACCTGCTTTGTCATCCCATTGGTACCGGTGCAGCATGCCCCATCGGCTGGTGTGTGATGACTGGGTACGCCAGCGCACCGACACCACTTCCACCCGCTCTTAAAGTTGGCCTATCAGCTGGGAATGTCCCGGTTTTCGCCCAAAGATGGTGGGGCTTTCACCATCAACACTTACCGGAGATTTTCTATGTCGATTCGAACCACCCTCGCGGCCACCCTAACCGCCGTCGTCGTGCTCGCAGCCACTGGCTGTGCTGTCAGTCGCGGCCAGGAAACAGTAGGTGCTTATGTTGATGACGCAGGCATCACGACGCTGGTTAAAACACGCATGGCTGAGAGCAAGCTGGTCAGCGCCTCGTCCATCAGCGTTGAAACTCTGAATGGCACCGTGATGTTGTCTGGTTTTGCCAAAAGCAACACTGAAAAGAACGAAGCTGAACGCATTGCCCGTGGTGTCAACAACGTCAAGCTGGTGAAAAATGAAATCGCCGTTCGCCCCTGATGGCCTTGCCCCAACACAGCCTGCGATCTCAACATGACCCAGTGACTACACTCAACCGCGCCTGACCTCGGCCAAACAGGTTGTCGCCCCGGATTCGCCTATCGGATCACGGGGCTTCGTTTTGGGGTGGTTAAAAAAAAGCCGGTAGCGCTCGTCAGCTACCGGCCATCGTCAACAGACGAAATCTGTACACAGAGGTGAGCCGCGTTGGCTCAGGCGTTGTCAATTCAGCGGCGCAGGGAATTTCCGGGCCGCTCATCCCAGCGGCCGCGCTGTTGCGGATTTGGGTGGGGCTTTTTGGGTTTTTGAACGCGTTGGGCCTGAAACGGCCGGGCATCGTGGTCGCGTGCCCAGCTTCCTGGCTGGCGGTAATAAGTGCTGCCGCGTTGTTCCCAGCGGTCTGGTTCCCAGCGGTACCCTGTGCGTTGCACCATAGAGCGCCCCCGAATCCAGATATGCTGGTCATGGTTCCAGGCCCAGTAACCAGGTGCCCAGACATAACCCTGTGGCATCACTGGAATCGGTTCGTACAGCGGCTGCGGTGGACCGACGTTGATGCTGAAGCTGACCTGCGCCAGCGCAGCAGTGCCTGCCCCCAGCGCCAGGGCTAGCAGCAAACCTTGAGTCATACGCGTGAGTTTCATAGAGACCTTTGTAGTGGGTGAATACCGCCATGTTCACCGTTGTGTTCATTGCTGTCAGTACGCCAGCGCACTGATCATGAGGCGGTGCCACGCTAGCCTTGGCTGGTCACGCAGCGCCCAACCCATGCCCACCCATTTTCGTCAACCCCAAAGCCTTGCGCTGGCAGTTTTGTGCGCCTTCAGTGCCGCAGGGTGCGCGAATTTGCCCGATACCGGGGCAATTTTGCAACGCCACACCGCTCAGGCGGCCCGCTTTGAGAACGCCCGCGGGCCGCTATCCGTTCAGAAAAGTGCCGCCATCCTGGCAGAGCTCAAACGCCGCTCAGGTGACATCGACATTCTGGAAAAGCAGATCGCGCTGGAGCAGGCCATCAACGACAGCCCGCTGACGCTGGGCAACAAGGCCACCCTGCTGCAAGACGGGCCGGCCACCTACAGCGCCATGTTTACCGCCATCGGTCAGGCGCAGGACCACATCAATCTGGAGTCCTACATCATTGAGGACGATGCTGTGGGCCGGGAATTTTCAGAGCTATTGCTGGCGCAGCAACGCCGCGGTGTTCAGGTCAACCTGATTTATGACAGTGTGGGCGGCTTCAACACCCCCCGGCTCTTCTTTGACCGCCTGACACAAGCCGGCGTGGCGGTGCTGGAGTTCAACCCGGTCAACCCGCTGGCATCACGGGGGCCGTGGCTGCTCAACAACCGCGACCACCGCAAGCTGCTGATTGTGGACGGGCGCACGGCGTTTATTGGCATCGGGCCCCAAAAACCAGAGTCAACAGCAGTTCATGGCGCGATACCGACCTGCAGATTGAAGGCCCGGTGGTGGCCGAATTCCAGAAACTTTTCATGCAGACCTGGGACAAGCAAAACGGCAAGCCCCTGGCTGCGAAAAACTACTTTCCACCACTACAGCCGCTTGGCAAGGACATGGTCCGCACCATTGGCAGCACACCGGACGACCCCTACAGCCTGATTTACCTGACACTGATGTCGGCCATTGGCAATGCCTTGCTGGCAGCCCTGTTGGATGCAGCTGCCCGAGGTGTCGACGTGAAATTGATTCTGCCCAGCTACAGTGACTCTGGGCTGGTCTTTCATGCCGGGCGTGCTCATTACGAGTACCTGCTGGCCGGTGGCGTGCAGGTTTTCGAGCGCCAAGGCAGAATGCTGCACTCGAAGACCGCTTTGATCGACGGTGTCTGGTCCACGGTCGGCTCGACCAATCTGGACTGGCGCAGCTTTATGGACAACGACGAGGTTAACGCGGTGATTCTGGGGCAAGAGTTTGCCGCGCAGATGCCATCCTGCTGGAGGCCTGGAAACAGCGCGCCGTTGAGTTCAAGCTCAAGGAGTGGCTGGCCCAACTGTGGCAACGCTGGCTTTAGGCCGCCGTGTGAGCCATCGCATCAAGGCTTTGCGCCCCTCTTCCAGCAGACCCATCAGCAGTGCCAGCGGCAGCACCAGCAGCCAGACATTGAGGGGTAGCGGCGCAGTGCCAAACAGGTGATTGCCCCATGGGGTGTAGATGATCAGTATCAGCAGCACCATTTCCAGCGCCAGACCTGCCAGCAGGCCAAAGTTGAACGTCGACTGCAGCGGGTGACGGCAGACAAACACATTGACCATCTGCGCGATGACGATACCGGCAAAACATGCAGTGGTCGAGCGCAAATAGCCGGGGTCGGTTGAGGCCAAAAGTTCGCCATAGTGCCAACCGGTACCATGGAGCACAAAGTAAAACGCAGCCATGGCAACGCCGGCTTCCAGCAGGCCAAGCCACAGATAGGCTCGCAGCAACAGCGGCCATGACAACAGACGCTCGCTGCGCGCGCGCGGTGGTTGCAGCATCAGGTCGGGGTGCGGTGCCTCGGCACCCAGCGCCAGCGCGGGCAGCATGTCGGTGCCCAGATCAACCACCAGGATCTGGATCACCGTCAGTGGTAGCGGAATGCGCAGCAGCACAAACGCCAGAAAAGGCACCAGTTCGGGCACATTGGACGACAGGATGTAGGTCAGGAACTTGCGCAGGTTCTCAAACACCGCGCGGCCTTCTTCAATGGCGCTGACGATGCTGGCAAAGTTGTCATCCAGCAAGATGATGTCGGCCGCCTCTTTGGCCACATCGGTACCCGACA
>JAIFMA010000172.1 GCA_020048795.1 Rhodoferax sp. | reverse complement strand
TGAAAGACCTGCGCGCCATGTGCCAGCATGTGGGCGACAACGCCAGCAGCTTCACCACCGAATACGGCAACATCAGCGCCGCCAGCATTGGGGCCATCCAGCGCGGACTGATGCAGATTGAGCAACAAGGCGGCGACAAGTTTTTTGGCGAGCCCATGCTCAACATTGCCGACTTCATGCAAACCGACGGCGCCGGGCGCGGTGTGGTCAATGTGCTGGCCGCTGACCAACTGATGAACTCGCCGCGCCTGTACAGCACCTTTTTGCTGTGGCTGCTGAGCGAGCTGTTTGAAACCCTGCCTGAAGTGGGCGACCTGGATCAACCCAAACTGGTGTTTTTCTTCGATGAGGCACACCTGCTGTTTGCCGACGCGCCCAAGGTGCTGGTGGAGCGCATCGAACTGGTGGTGCGGCTGGTGCGCTCCAAGGGTGTGGGGGTGTATTTCGTCACCCAAAACCCGCTGGACATTCCTGATTCGGTGCTGGCACAGCTTGGCAACCGGGTGCAGCACGCGCTGCGGGCGTTTACGCCACGGGATCAAAAAGCTGTGAAGGCGACGGCTGACACCATGCGCCCCAAAGCCGGGCTCGACATTGGTGCGGCCATCACCGAGCTGGGTGTCGGTGAGGCGCTGGTGAGTTTTCTGGACGAAAAAGGCCGCCCTACTGAGACCGAGCGGGTGTTTGTGCTGCCGCCGGCCAGCCAGATCGGGCCGATTTCAGCCGAGCAGCGGCAGACCCTGCTGGCCGAATCCATCGTCGCCGGGGTTTATGAGAAGTTGCTGGACCGCGAATCCGCGTTCGAAAAACTCAAAGGCCACGCTGTCGCCCGCGCCGAGCAGGCCGACAGCAGGGGGCCGCAAACCCAGGGCAAGTCCGCTGCCAACAATGCCGAGCCGGACCCGGGGGCACCAGGTGGCGGCATGTTTGACAGCATCAGCGCCGGTCTGGGCAATCTGCTGGGCGGTGGTGGTGGCCGGCGAACTTCAGCCGGTGAGCAGTTGTTCAAAAGCGCGGCCAGTTCGATCGGCCGGGAAGTGGGCCGCCAGCTCATCCGCGGGGTACTTGGCGGGCTTTTTGGCGGCAAGCGTTGATGGATGCCAAGATCATCCACTCGCGCCATCGCCGCACTTGGCGAAAATAACGCATTCTCAACACTTCGACCCACGGAAACACGGCTATGAGCTCCAACACCGACCCCCTCGTCCACGTCATCGGCCACCCGCTGGTGCAGCACAAGCTGACCCTGATGCGCCGCAAAGATGCCAGCACCAACAGCTTTCGCACCCTGCTGGGTGAGCTGGCGATGTTGATGGCCTATGAAGTCACGCGCGACATGCCGACCCAGGACATCGAGATCGAAACCCCGCTGGAAAAAATGACCGCCAAGGTGATTGACGGCAAGAAGCTGGCGCTGGTGTCGATCCTGCGCGCCGGCACCGGCATTCTGGACGGCTTTTTAAGCGTGGTACCCGGTGCGCGTGTTGGCCACGTCGGTCTGTACCGCGACCCGACCACACTGCAAGCTGTGGAGTACTACTTCAAGATGCCCCAGGAAATGCCCGAGCGCGATGTGATCGTGGTGGACCCGATGCTGGCCACCGGCCACTCGGCCATTGCCGCCATCACCCGCATCAAGGTATTAGCCCCCAAATCGATCAAGTTTGTCTGCCTGGTATCGTGCCCGGAAGGGGTGGCCGCCCTGCGCGCCGCGCACCCGGATGTGGCGATCTTCACCGCCGCGATTGACCGCCAGCTCAACGACCACGGCTACATCCTGCCGGGCCTGGGCGATGCCGGCGACCGGATTTTCGGGACCCAGTGATTTTGTAGATGAAATAGGGCTCTAGCGCTTATGGGATATGCGCTGGCAGCTATTGTTTTTGAGTAAAACATGTGGGGACTTGTCATTAGACCCATGCATCAGGGAGCAAACGGTATCCCACGCCACTCTCGGTCAATAGATGCCGCGGTTGCGCTGGGTCATCCTCCAGCTTTTGCCTGAGGTGCCCCATATAAATCCGGAGGTAGTGGTTTTGCTCGGAGTGGGAAGGGCCCCATACTTCGCGAAGCAACTGTTTGTGCGTGATGACCCGCCCGACATTCGCCACCAAAACCGTCAGCAAGCGGTATTCAATCGGCGTGAGATGAACCTCGACATTCTTGCTGCGCACAATTCGTTCAGACCGGTTGATTTCTACATCGCCAAATCGAAAAATCACGTCTGCCTTGGCGATGGTTTCATTCTGCGTTTCAGTTGACACCGTTCTGGGCCGACGCAGATTGGCACGGACGCGCGCCATCAATTCGCCCAAGCCAAACGGTTTGGTCAGGTAATCGTCGGCACCAGCGTCCAATGCGGCAATTTTGTCGGCCTCATTCGTGCGGGCTGACAGAACAATAATCGGCACGTTGGACCAGCCGCGCACGTCGCGGATCAAGTCGAAGCCGTCGCCATCAGGCAAGCCCAAGTCCACAATCAGCAAGTCAGGCTTGCGGGTGCCAGCATCGGCCAGACCCCGCCGGGCGGTGTCCGCTTCAAACACCTGCCAGCCCTCGGCCTCCAGGGCGGCGCGGACAAAGCGGCGAATCTGAATCTCGTCTTCGATCAGGATGACGACAGCTTGGGTCATGGGGTCTCAGGTGGAGGATTTCTGGGCAAGGTGAATGTAAACGCGGCGCCGCCACCTGGGGCTTGTGCCGCCACAATCTTGCCACGGTGGGCATCGATGATGGCTTTGCAGATGGCCAATCCTAAGCCCACACCCCGGGTAGAAGATTCGTGGTGACCACGTGTGAATTTGACAAACAGGTCGTCTTCCTTGCCCTTGCTATGCACCGGCAGGCCTGGGCCAAAATCGCGCACGCAGATCACCAGCGTGGTGGCTGTGACGCTGGCACTTAGCTCAATAGCCGGTGCGCTTGTGTCGGTATTGGCCCCGTACTTGGCCGCGTTTTCCAGCAGGTTGACCAAGACGCGCTCAATCAGGCTGGCATCAAACTCCACCAAAGGCAAGTCATTCGGCAGTTCGGTCTGCACGATCAGCGTGCCCAACGCGTGACGTGCAGCGCGGATGGCACTGCCGACGACCTCTTCCACCGACTGCCAGTCTTTGCGTAACTCGACCTGACCGCTTTCCAGACGCGCCATTTCCAGCATATTGGTGACCAGGGCGCTCAGTTCGCGGGCCTCGTGGCTGATGTTCTGGGCGGAACTGCGTTGGTCCTGCGTCAGCGCGGCAGAGGCAGCCAAGACCTCGGCTTGCCCGACCAAAGCGGTCAGCGGTGTACGGATGTCGTGCGACATGGCGGCCAGCAAGGTGTTGCGCAGCCGCTCGGACTCCATCTGCACTACCGCGGCTTGCGCCACATCGACGTAATGCACCCGCTCCAGCGCAATGGCAATTTGCCGGGCCAATGTTTCCAACTGCTGAATTTGTTCGGGAATCAGGAGCCAGCGCGGTTTGGCCGGCAGCACGGCCAGGACGCCACGAACCCGCATCGGTGCTTGCAAGGGAACGAAATGCCACGGGCTGCTGGGCAAGGTGGCGGTGGCGACACCGGCCCGCTGCCCATGGGAGAACGCCCAATCAGCCACGCTGCTGTCGAGCGACGCGGGCAAGTGGCTGCCAAAACTGAGCTGGTCATTGGCATCGGGCAGCAGCACCCGTGCATCGCCACCGAAAGTGCGCCGCACCAGCGTCTCGGCGCTCTCAACCACTTGCGAGGTCAGCAAGGCACCCGACAGGTCGCGTGACAATTCAAACAGCGCCTGGGCACGCCGCTCGCGGGTGGCGGCAACCTGGGCGGCAAATCGCAGATTGGCGGTCAATTGACCAATCAAGAGCCCCACCGACAGCATGACGCCAAAGGTCAGCAGATACTGGACATCGGCAACCGCAAACGACAAGCGCGGTTGAACGAAGAAAAAGTCAAACGTGAGAACCGACAATACCGCCGCCAGCATGGAAGGCCCCCGGCCCAGTTTGACCGCCACCAGCACCACGCACAGCAGAAACAGCATGATGATGTTGGCCAAGTCAAACCAACGCGCTAACGGAAGTGCCAACACGGTGGTGAGCAAACAGGCACCTGATGCCCAGGCATAGCGTGGCCCATCTTCCGCCCATGTGCCGGTCTCGGTGTCGCTCTGCACATCGCGCGGTAGCGCCGAGGTCAGTTTGCGAACGCTGTCAGAAATGCCAACTTCCATGATGTCGATGCTGGGTGCCAGGGTTGCCAACTGGCGCGTCATGCTGGGCTGAAACAGCCGCCGAACCAGGCTCCAGCGCGACTTGTCGGGTCGTCCAATCACCAAGGTGGCGCAGTTCAGGGTCTGCGCGTGCGCCATCAAGGCCTGGGACACATCGTCGCCTGTCAAAACGGCGGTGCTGGCACCCAGTTCTGCGGCCAGCTTGAGCACGGTCAGCGTTCTATCTCGCTCCTGCGCAGGACGCCGCTGCAGCGCGGGTGTTTCCACATAGGCGGCAAACCAGCGCACATTGAGCTGACCTGCCAGCCGCGCGGCGCTACGCACCGCATGCTCGGCACCCTGTTGCGGCCCGACGCACACCAGCATCGCGCCCGAAGTATTCCAGGCCGGCGTGCCGCTGGCGTGGCTGGCGAGGGTTTTTTGCGTGTGCTCGGCACGGCAGGTGCGCACATCGTCACCCACATGTTCGGCGGTGCGGCGCAGCGCAATTTCGCGCAAGGCAATCAGATTGCCCTTGCGAAAGAAGTTTTGACTGGCCCGCTCGGCTTGCTGGGGAATATAGACCTTGCCGGCCTTTAGCCTGGCCAGCAATTCGTCGGCTGTGACATCCACCAACACGACTTCATCGGCGCTGTCGAGCACTGTGTCGGGCACGGTCTCGTTGACGCGCACGCCGGTAATGGCACCCACCGTGCCGTTGAGGCTTTCCAGATGCTGCACGTTGATCGCCGTCCAGACGTTGATGCCCGCATCCAGTAATTCCTGCACATCCTGCCAGCGCTTGGGGTGGCGCGAGCCCGGCGCGTTGCTATGTGCCAACTCGTCCACCAGCAGAATGTCGGGTTTGGCGGCCAGGGCGCCGTCCAGGTCAAGCTCGAGCAACACCTGCCCCCGGTGCGGTACCTTGCGCAATGGCAGCAGCGGCAGGTTGGACTGCAAGGCCATGGTTTCCAGGCGGCCGTGGGTTTCAACAATACCGACCAACACCTTTTGACCGGCCTTCTGAGCACTCTGGGCGGCGTTGAGCATGGCGTAGGTTTTGCCAACGCCGGCACTGGCACCAAAATAGATGCGCAACTTGCCGCGAAGCACGGCCAACTCGTCCTGCTGGAGTTGCGCCAGCAAGGCATCCGGGTCTGGTCTGGAGTCAGCGGGTGTTGCCATGACTGAAGTGTGCATCAAGCGCCAGATTCAGTTGCAGCACGTTCACGACGGGTTCCCCCAGCAACCCCAGAATCGGGCGCTGCGTGGCCTGGTCAATCAGGACTTGCAGCGCCTGGGCGGACAGCTTGCGCGCGGTGGCAACCCGGCCCAGTTGGAACTGTGCAGCGGCGAGACTGATGTGCGGGTCGAGTCCGCTGGCCGAAGCTGTCACCATATCAACGGGAATAGCTGCCAGGTTGGTCGGGTCAGCAGCGCGCAGGGCGGCGACCCGGTCCTTGACAACATCGGTCAAAGCCGGATTCATCGGGCCGAGGTTCGACCCGCCAGAGGCTGATGCGTTGTAGGCCATCGGGCTGGTGGCGGACGGGCGACCCCAGAAATGACTCGGATCAGTGAACTGCTGCCCGATCAGGCTCGACCCAACCACCTTGCCGTCTCGCACGATCAGGCTGCCGTGGGCCTGCGACGGAAACAGCGCTTGGGCCAGGCCCGTCACCAGCAGCGGATAGACGATGCCTGTTAAAAAAGTAAGCACAATAAACAGGACCAATGCGGGTCTAAGGATGTTTTTCATACGGTGTCTGTGAAATTGGGGATGGCATTGCAAGTTGATTAAATTGATAACAAATTGGGCTCCAGCCCTTATGAATAAAGCGGTAATAGCTGCTATTGTGATAGCATTGAAGGCCTGCCTGCATGAGGGTTCAAGCCATGTGCAGACCCACCAACAGCAGATCAATGAGCTTGATACCGACAAACGGCACCACCAGCCCCCCCAAGCCGTAGATCGCAATATTGCGGCGCAACAGCGCAGCCGCGCCAACCGGGCGGTACTTCACGCCTTTGAGCGCCAGCGGAATCAAAGCCATGATGATCAGCGCGTTAAAAATCACCGCCGACAGAATGGCTGAATTGGGGCTGCCGAGCTGCATCACGTTGAGCGCACCCAATTGCGGGTAGGTCGAGACAAATATGGCCGGGATGATGGCAAAGTACTTGGCCACGTCATTGGCGATCGAGAACGTGGTGAGTGACCCGCGTGTCATCAGCAGCGCCTTGCCGGTTTCTACAATTTCCAGCAGCTTTGTTGGATTCGAGTCCAAATCCACCATGTTGCCGGCCTCCTTGGCGGCCTGGGTGCCACTGTTCATGGCGACCGCCACGTCTGCCTGCGCCAGGGCCGGGGCATCGTTGGTGCCGTCGCCGGTCATCGCCACCAGACGGCCCTCGGCTTGGTACTGGCGAATCAGCTTGAGTTTGTCTTCGGGTGTGGCTTCGGCCAAAAAGTCATCCACACCCGCTTCAGCGGCAATGGCCGCAGCGGTGAGCCGGTTGTCGCCAGTGATCATCACCGTCTTGATGCCCATGCGGCGCAACTCACCAAAACGCGCCTTGATGCCGACCTTCACAATGTCTTTGAGTTCGACAATGCCCAGCACCTGCTGGTCATCGGCCACCGCCAGCGGCGTGCTACCGCGCCGTGACACCTCATCAGAAGCCCGCACCACTTCAGCGGGCACGCTGCCACCCAGGGCTTCCACGTGTTTGCGGATGGCATCGACCGCACCTTTGCGCAACTGGCGGGTGCTGCCATCGGGGGTTTTTACATCCATGCCGCTCATGCGGGTTTGGGCAGTAAACGGCACTTCCAGCCTATCACCGGTCAAGGGTTCGCTGGTACCCAGACGCTGCGCCAGCACCACGATGCTGCGGCCCTCGGGTGTTTCATCGGCCATGGACGACTGTGCGGCGCAGTTCGCCAACTGCAGTTCGGTGATGCCGGGTGCGGGCAGGAAAGCCGATGCCTGGCGGTTGCCATGGGTGATGGTGCCGGTCTTGTCGAGCAGCAGCACATCCACGTCCCCTGCCGCTTCCACCGCCCGGCCGGACGTGGCGATCACATTGGCCTGCATCATGCGACTCATGCCGGCCACACCCACCGCTGACAGCAGACCGCCAATGGTGGTCGGGATCAGGCACACCAGCAAGGCAATCAGCGCGGTGATGCTGACCACCGTGCCGGAGCCTGCCGCTTCCACGCTGAAAATCGAGAAAGGCAGCAGCGTGACCGTGACCACCAGAAACACAATGGTCAGCGCCACCAGCAAGATGGTGAGCGCAATTTCATTCGGTGTTTTCTGCCGCTTGGCGCCTTCGACCATGCTGATCATGCGGTCCAGAAACGATTCGCCGGGGTTGACCGTGATGCGCACCACCAACCAGTCCGACAGCACCCGCGTGCCCCCGGTGACCGAGCCAAAGTCACCACCAGACTCGCGCACCACGGGCGCGGACTCACCGGTGATGGCGCTCTCATCTACCGTCCAGCACCACGTCGCCTTTGCGCAAATTCTCAGCTTGCTCTGGCAACCAGGTGGAGCCGTGCACCGGGTCTTTGAGCTTCTTGGCCCAGGTGCTGGTTTTGAGTCCGCGCAATGATGCGGCTTGGGCCTTGCTGCGCCCTTCGGCCAGGCTCTCTGCAAAGTTGGCAAATAACACGGTAAACCAAAGCCAGGCGGAAATGCCCAGAATGAAACCAATGTCTTGTTGCGCCTGCAGTCCCAAAATGGTGGTGATGATGCTGCCCAGGTAGACCACGAACATCACCGGGTTGCGCCACTGCACAGCGGGGCTGAGTTTGGCAAACGAGGCCAGCACGGCGGGCTTGAGCAAGACCGGATCCAGCAGGGTCAAAGTTGTTGTTTTCATAGTTGATACTCGATTCTTGTGGTGACTCTGATCATCAAACGGCTGGCCAGAGCATCAAATGCTCGACCACCGGCCCCAGCGCCAGCACCGGAACGTAGTTCAACAAACCCACCAGCAACACTGTGCCAATCAGCAGAAACACAAACAAGGGGCCGTGGGTCGGCATGGTTCCCGCCGTCACCGGCAGACGTTTCTTGCAAGACAAGGCACCGGCAATCGCCAACACCGGCACGATCACCCCAAACCGTCCCAGCCACATGACCAGCCCCAGCAGCGTGTTGTAGAACGGCGTGTTGGCTGACAACCCGGCAAACGCGCTGCCGTTGTTGTTGGCCGCCGAACTCAGGGCGTACAAAATTTCCGAAAAACCATGTGGACCCGGGTTGGCAATGCCTGCCGTTCCAGCGCCAGCCATCACAGCCATGGCGGTGCCCGCCAGCACCAGAATCGGTGTCACAAGGATGGCGATGGAGGTGAGTTTCATCTCATGCACCTCGATCTTTTTACCCAGATATTCTGGGCTTCGGCCAATCATCAGGCCCGCAATGAACACCGCCAGAATCGCAAAGATCAGCATGCCATAAAGTCCGCTGCCAACCCCGCCAAACACCACTTCACCCAACTGCATCAGCACCAAAGGAACCAATCCGCCCAAAGGCGTGAATGAGTCGTGCATGGCGTTCACTGCGCCGCAGGAGGCTGCCGTGGTGATGGTGGCAAACAGCGCGCTAGCGTTGATGCCAAAACGTGCTTCCTTGCCTTCCATATTGCCGCCAGGCTGCATCGCGCTACCGGATTGGTCCACACCCAAGGCGAACAGCAGTGGATTACCGGCCTGTTCGGCCGGTGTGACAGCCATGACGGCAAGCACAAAGATGACCGTCATGGCAGCTAGCACGGACCAGCCCTGGCGAATGTCACCCACTTCGCGTCCGAACGCAAAACACAGCGCGGCCGGAATCAGGAAGATGGCCAGCATTTGCAGGAAGTTGGTTAGCGCGCTGGGGTTTTCAAAGGGGTGGGCCGAGTTGGCATTAAAAAAGCCACCGCCATTGGTACCAATCATCTTGATCGCCTCTTGCGAAGCCACCGGACCCATGGCCAGCGTTTGCGTAGTGGTTTGCGACGCTTCCAGCGTGGTGACTTCCTGGTAGGCATCAAAGTTCTGTACCACCCCCTGGCCTGCCAGAAACACCGCAAACACCACCGACAGTGGCAGCAACACCCAGGCGGTGATACGCGTGATGTCCACCCAGAAATTGCCAATCAACCCAGTGGATTTGGCCGCAAAGCCCCTGAACAGTGCAAACACCACCGCAATACCAGTGGCGGCGGATAAAAAGTTTTGCACCGCAAGGGCCAACATCTGGGTCAGGTAACTCATGGTAGATTCACCGGCGTAGCCTTGCCAGTTGGTATTGGAAGCAAAGCTGATGGCCGTATTGAAAGCCGAGTCTGGTGACACCGCCATCATGCCGGCCGGGTTGAGCGGCAACCAGGCTTGCCCGCGTTGCAACAGGTAAACAACCAACACCCCCAGCACATTAAAGGCCAGCAAGGCAAAGGCGTACTGCGACCAGTTCATGGCGCGGTCCGCCTTTGTTCCCGCCCACCGATACAGCGGTGCCTCTGTCTTGTGCATCCAGCCCGGCAAACTGCCAGAACTGATACGCGCCAGCCAGCTACCCAGCGGCCAGGCGGCAGCCAGCAGCATCACAAGAAAAAGAGCCAGCAGGCCCCAGGCAGACGCGCTCATCAAAACTCCTCGGCGCGGATGAGCGCATAAACCAGATACACCAGCAGCAAGGCGGCACAGAACCCGCCCGCGCCGTAAATGACGCTCAAGCTGATCATGATGGCTCCTTTTGGGGTTGATCCAGCCGCACAAAACCCATCACCAGCAAGGCCGTCACACCCCACAGCAGGGCGACAACCAGCACAAACACGATATCCATCGTCCTTCTCCAATCAAATCGATGGGAGAAGCATATTTTTCAGGGCGTAAAAATGGGGAAGAAAGAGATCATCGTGCCGTAAAAAAAACATAAATATCAGGCCTTGCCGAGCCCAATAAACCTAACAAACGCAGTTACCCGACTCCCGCCATCGGCCGAATGGTCAAATCCACGCGCATACCGGCGCAGGTGGCCAGGTTGACCAGCGCATCCAAGCTGAATTCGTCAATCTTGCCTTTGAGCAACTGATTCAGGCGCGGTTGCGTCAACCCCAGCGTCTTGGCCGGCGCCGTTTGCGTCAAGCCGCTGTCTTCATACCATTGACTGATCACCATCATGGTCTGCGAGCGCTTCACGTCGCACCTCACGGTACGCCGCGCATGACTCGGTGACAATGTGATTCGCTAGTTCTTCATCGTATGGGACTTTCACCCTTTCCTCCTTGCCGGTCGCCCGGCGCACGTCAGATCCCGATTTGACCCGCTACGGCTGCTTGTATCAGGTGCGTCAAACCGAATCGGGCTCAGACCCCGATATCATGGCATGATGCCGCAAGTGGTATCAAACCAATAGCAGCCAACGCTTTCTGCATAAGCGCTACAGCCTGATTTTTCGTAAATTTCTGGCAACTCGGTGGGCCTGCCCGACCGTCAATGGTCCGCAGAATTGGGGTCAGAGTCCAATTCGGTGATGCCCCGTCACCCCGGCACACGCCAGGGTGCCGAATTGGGATCCGACCCCAAATCTGCTACCCGTTGTGGCGATCATGGCCATGTGGATGGGCTCTATCTCAGACTTTGCGACCCACCAGGAAAGTGCCTGGATCAGCGCGAATCGCTGCTTGCACCCCTTTTGTTCGTGCCATCGCTGATTGCTGAAACTGAGGCCATCAGCAGCACCTGATTCCACCCGTTGTGGGGCTAAAGGGACACCCCCTTTGTCCATACCGTTGTGACAGCGGCATCGGATACGGCTGTGTGATCGCCTGGGCCACCTGGCGCTCTTGATCACGCAGGCGCGATCATCTCGGCGTAGTCGTACAGCGCGCCCAAGATCGCTTCGCCGCGCTCGCCGGCGGTTTCGGCAAGTTTGTCCATCTCGTCAAACAAGGCGGCCACCGTCAGGGCACCGCTGGCCCCATCGAACAGCCGGGCGGCACGATGCGCCTCCCAACGGGCTGCCTCTTCGGCGCTGAGGCTTTGCGGAAAATTGCGCGCCCGGTAGCGCCACAGCAGCTCCGTCAGACGCGCATCATCAAATGTCGGCCGGGCACGCGCCAGTTGCTCAGGCGCACTATGACGCAGTTCGTTCAAGCGGCGGCGGTCGGCATTGCCAATGAAACCGCTGTAAAGGTCTTCGTCCACATCCAGTCGCACCTCGTCCTCACGCTTGAACACGGCCGCCCAAATGGCGCTCATGTCGGGCAGATCACGCGCGGCCTGGGCGTGCTGCAACTGCGCGGCCACGTCGATACCCCAGCGCCGTGCCATCGGGTCGCTGAGCACTTTCAGGTTGCGCATCACCATCGGCGACCGGTTCAGATGCACCGACTTGATGGGCAGACGTGCCATGCCTGCCGGCAAATCAGCCGTTTTGGTGAACAGGCGCAGGCGAATTTGCTCGGCATTCAGATCGGCCAGCTCACGCGGAGCTTGCGCCAGGTCCCAGGACAGCAGCTCGTTTTTGTTGCCCGGGTGCATGGCCAGCGGCCACATCAGCGCAAGACAACCGCGCTCAGGCGCAAACATGCCCGAAATGTGCCAGAACGGGCGGGCGTTTTGCGGTGTGAAAGGCATGCCCAGCTCGGCCATGACGCGATCTTTTTTGTGCAGGCCAAAGCTGAAGTCAAACAGCTTGGGTTGCGCGGCTTTGATCAATCGCGCCAGCGCAATGGTGGCATGCACGTCGCTCAAGGCATCGTGCGCGCTCTCATGCGCCAGTCCGTTGGCGGCACTCAGGTCGGTCAGCTTGAAACTGGGCTTGCCGTCGGCATTCACCGGCCACTGCATGCCATCCGGGCGCAAGGCATAGGCGGTGCGCACCACGTCGAGCAAGTCCCAGCGACCACAGTCGTTTTGCCATTCGCGCGCATATGGGTCGATCAGATTGCGCCAGAACATGAAGCGGGTGATCTCGTCGTCAAAGCGGATGGTGTTGTAGCCCACGCCCACCGTGCCGGGCAGGCTCAAGGCCTGCTCAATCTGCCCGGCAAACTGGTACTCAGGCACCCCTTTGGTCAGACATTGCTGCGGCGTGATGCCGGTGATCAGGCAAGCCGCCGGGCTGGGCAGAAAATCGGGCGCGGGCTGGCAATACAGCATCAACGGCTCGCCGATCGGGTTCAGATCGGCATCGGTGCGGATGGCGGCAAACTGCGCCGGGCGGGCGTTGCGGGTGTTGGCACCAAAGGTCTCGTAGTCGTGCCATAGAAAAGTATGCGCCATGGGGTTTCGGTATTCAGTCGTTTTACTATCAAATATAGAGCTGCCAGCGCTTATTCAGTGTGCGTTAGAGCCACTTTTTCTATTTTCTTCTGGCCCAGCGCACGCCCGGCAGTTCGGCCACCAGGCCCAGCACCTTGTGCAAGCGCCCCGAGTCAGCCACTTCAACGGTGAAGGTCATCCAGGCCACGTTCTTGATGGACTGGGTTTGCACGCCGGTGACGTTCATCTTTTCTTTGGTGAAGACCTCCGAGATGTCACGCAGCAGGCCCTGGCGGTCTTGTGCCTGCACGGCCACGTCAACCGGATAGACCGAATTTGAGGCCGCGTGTGTCACGCCCCACTCGACTTCAATCAGACGCTCGCCATTTCTGGCGACCATTTCCTTCAAATTGGTGCAGTCGGTGCGGTGCACACTGACCCCTTTGCCGCGCGTGACAAAACCACAAATCGCATCGGGTGGTGCCGGTTTGCAACATTTGGCCATTTGTGTCATCAGTGAATCAACCCCCACCACCAGCAAACCACCCTTGCCGGGGTTGTCACCCGAGCGGGGCTTGCGCAGCAATGGCGCATCGGCATCAAACTGGGGCGCTTCGGGCGGACGCAGCAGCAGCTCGATGCTGCGCAGTGAAAACTCGTCCTTGCCGACGTCCTCGAACAGAGCCTCGGCGTTGGCAAAACCAAGTTGCACCGCCAGATCATCAAGTTTGACAGCCGTCTTGCCCTCGCGTTGCAGCAGCTTTTCAACGGCTTCGCGGCCCTTGGCGATGGTTACGCTCATGGCCAGCGCATTAAACCAGGCTCTGACCTTGGTTTTGGCCCGATGGCTGACCAGGTAACCCAGCTCGGGGTTGAGCCAGTCGCGCGACGGACCGCCCTCTTTGGTGGTGCTGACTTCCACCGTCTGGCCATTCTTGAGCGGCGTATTCAGCGGCACCATGGCACCGTCGATGCGTGCCCCGCGGCAGCGATGACCGAGGCTGGTGTGCACCGTGTAGGCAAAATCGACGGCCGTGGCTCCACGGGGCAGTTCCACGATGGCGGCATCCGGGGTCAACACATAAATGCGATCATCCAGCACCGAGGGTGCCTGGGTTTGCGGCTGCAAACCCGACAAGTCGCGCTCCCAGGCCAGCAACTGGCGCAGCACGGCAATCTTGGCATCATAGGCACCGCTGGCCGATACCCCCGCGTAGCCCTTGGCACCGGCCTCCTTGTAGGCCCAGTGCGCTGCCACCCCGTTTTCTGCGTGGTCGTGCATGGCCTGGGTGCGGATCTGGATCTCGGTGGGTTGCCCCGCCGCATCACGCACCACGGTGTGCAAGGACTGATAACCGTTGCCCTTGGGCTTGGCAATGTAGTCGTCAAATTCTTCGGCAATCGGCGTGTAGCGGCTGTGCACCCAGCTCAAGGCACCATAACATTCGGACACGCTGGTCACCACAATGCGCAACGCACGCACGTCGTAAACCCGGTCAAACCCGAGTGACTTGCCGCGCATTTTCTTGACAATGCTGTAGATGTGTTTGGGCCGACCGGATACCCTGGCCGACAGGCCATGGGCAGTCAGGTCGGTTTCGAGTTGGCTGCGCAGACGTTCGACGTTGGCTTCGCGTTCAGCCCGTTTTTCGTCCAGCAGTCGGGCCACCTGTTTGTAGGTGTCGGGCTCGAGAAACCGGAACGCCAGATCTTCCATTTCCCACTTGATTTCCCAGATCCCCAACCGGTTGGCCAGCGGCGCAAAGACCTGCAAGGCCTCAGTCGCGATGCTTTCTGGCACCGGCAGCTTGGTCGCGGCAAAATAACGCAGGGTCTGCAACCGCGAAGCCAGGCGCAGCATCACCACCCGCAAATCGCGCGAAAACGCCAGCAGCATCTTGCGCACATTTTCCAGTTGCACCGCAGCATCCTGCTGCATGGCAGCCGTGCCGAGCTCCGCCGGTTGTCGCGCCAGCCGTGCCTGGCGCGCGTGGCGCTGCACCCGCACCAGCTTGGCGGTTTCCAGCGCCAGCGCAGCAAAGTTTTCACCAAAAGCCTTGGCGATCACGTCCTGCGGTTTGTTCAGATGATCACAGGCGTACACCAGATAGCTGGTGGCCTGCATGGCCGGCGACCCGCCAATGCCACGCAAAATATGGGCTACCGCATCGGCGTGGGCCAAAACACTTTCACCGGAGTCCAGCAATTGGCTGGCCAGCAGCGGCTCGGCAAAGGCCCGTGCACGCGCCAGCGCATCGGCTTGTTCTGGCAGGCTGTTCTGCGTGGCGGTCACTACCGGCGAAACCACCTGGGCGGTCTGCCCAGATGCCGGGGGTCGGATCGGGAGACTTTTCATGCCCACCGGGTACCGGTTCAGTCCAGCAAAAAGGACAACATCGCCTGCACCTGGTCGGGTGCCACAAAGGTCGGTGCGTGACCGACACCGGCAAACTCGATCAACTGCGCCTTGGGGCCACGCTGCGTCATGGCCAGGGCCGTCGCTTTGGCAAGCAAATCAGACTCGGCACCGCGCACCAGCAGCGTCTGTGCCGTGATCTGGTCATAGGCTTGCCACAACAGGGCCTCGCCTTGAAGCGCCGACTCTTGCGTCAACGCGGCAAATGGCTGCGCTATCGCGGGGTCGTAATGCAAAGTCAGCCGGCTGGAGCCCTCGGAAATGGGTTTGAGCTGCGGCCGGGTCATGGCCAGCCATTGCGCCGCAGTATGCGGGCCAAAACTGGCCGAGACGGCCCATGTGGCATCGGCGGCCTGCTGCTCGGTCTGAAAATCACCGGTCCGGCCCAGGTATTGACCGATGCGTTGCAGGGCCTGCCATTCGATGGTGGGGCCGACATCGTTGAGGACCAGTCGACGTATCCGGGCAAACCCGGGCAGATCGGGCTGGCCTGCCACCGCCATGCCAATCAAGCCACCCATGCTGGTACCCAGCCAATCGAGAGTGGTGGGCTGCAATTGCGCCAGCAAAGTCAGCATGTCCGCAGCGTAGTAAGGAACCTGGTAGCCCTGCGGGTCTTTCAGCCAGTCGCTCTTGCCACGGCCCACCACATCCGGGCACACCACGCGCACCGCAGCGCCAGCCCGATCACACACGGCACGCGCCAGTGTGTCAAAGTCACGCCCCTGCCGGGTCAGGCCATGCACACACAACACCACATGACCGGCGGCAGGGTTGCCCCATTGCCAGTAGGCCATGCGGTGGCCACCATGAGCATCGGGGCAACTGACAAATTGAAGGTTCGGGTCGGACATGGTGGGTTGGGGGGCTGGATAATGACGGGGTTGGACGCAGACACGCACAGGGTTGGTGTCACGGCAACATCCTAATTCAAACTCGAACCCGGCCTTCAGCAGAAGCCGGATTTCCATCAATATATTTTGGAGAACACCATGCTCAAGGGTAAAACAGCACTCGTCACCGGATCCACCAGCGGCATTGGCCTTGGCATTGCCAAAGCCCTGGCGGCCCAGGGCGCCAACATCGTGCTCAACGGTTTTGGTGACGTGGCGGGTCCTCGGGCCGAAGTGGCTGCGCTGGGCGTGCCGGTGGATTACCACGGCGCCGACATGAGCAAACCGGCCGACATTGCCGACATGATGGCCCATGCCGCCAGCCGCTTTGGCCGGGTTGACATTCTGGTCAACAACGCCGGCATTCAGCATGTGGCACGGATTGAGAACTTTGCCCCCGAGCGCTGGGATGCCATCATTGCCATCAACCTGAGCAGCGCCTTTCATGCCACCCGGCTGGCACTACCTGCCATGCAGGCAGCCGGCTGGGGCCGCATCATCAATGTGGCATCGATCCATGGGCTGGTGGCATCGGCCGAGAAGGCTGCCTATGTGGCGGCCAAACACGGCGTGGTCGGGCTGACCAAGGTCACCGCGCTGGAAAACGCCACCACCGGCATCACCTGCAATGCCATTTGCCCGGGCTGGGTGCTGACACCGCTGGTGCAAAAGCAGATCGATGCCAAGGCTGCTGCGCTGGGGGTCAGCAACGATGAAGCCATCCGTCTGATGCTGGGTGAAAAAGAGCCGTCGATGCAGTTCACCACACCTGAGGAACTGGGTGCACTGGCGGTGTTTTTCTGCTCACCGGCGGGCAACAACGTGCGTGGCGTGGCCTGGAACATGGACGGTGGCTGGACCGCGCAGTGACAGCAGACGCTGGACATCTGTAACGCTCCTGATTCAATAGTGCCTATCGCTTTAACAATAAGGGCTTGATGCCAAAACCTTGCCTAACTTCAGGTGGACTGGCGAAACGCCATCACCGCCTGATTGCGCAGGGTGCGTAGCAGCGCCAGCTCTTTGTCGTCCACCACCAACCCGCCAGGCTCGATCTTGTCGGCGTAGATCAGGCCAAAGGGTCGCCCCTTGAGCAGCAAAGGCAGGATCAGAAAAGTGGGCGCGTTGTAGGTTTTGCGGTACCAGGGCGGCAGGCGCTCGACAATGCGCGGGTCGCTGGCATCCCTGATCAGGGTGTCGGCACCCTTGTTGCAGATGGTGGCAAACAGGTCGGGCAGGCCGGACGCGTTCATGGGGACGTTGAACAACTTGACCACCCCTTCCACGCCCGCACCCAGCCCAAACCGGCCGGTCAGTGTGTCGGTTTTAGGGTCGCGCATGCAAAAAATGATGCGGTGAAACTCAAGGGCCCGAAACATCGCCTCCAGAATCATGCGCAGCACATCGCTGAGCTTGAAGTCTTCCACCATGGCATTGGTGATGTCCTGCACGCCAGCGGCCAGGGTCTGGGTGACGTGGTCGGTCTTGACCGGGGCGGCACCGACTTGCCGGGGTCCAATGACCTGGGTGGCCTGGAGTTCAGTCGATCCCAGGGTATCGGCATCCCCGGGTGAATACTCGACATGGACCTGTGTGACCTCTACACCACTCGTCAGCAGGTGCGATGCGGGTGAACCCGCGCGTACCGTCAAGTCCATCGCACTGGCCAACTCGATGAGTTTCTTGCGCGCCGTGGCAGTGGCCTCCTGAATGTGCTGGGCTGGCAGTCCGAGCGCCTTGCTGTAATGTCTGGCAATCTGCGACAGACGGTGTTCAACCTCTTTTTGGTCGCCATGCAGCATGGCGTTGGCCAGTTCGTTGGCGGCGCGCGCACTCCAGCGCACACGGCCAGCGGCCTCGGGCGGCACCCGGTTGGGCGGATCACCCACCGGTCGAAGCATGCAGCGCTGGATGCTTTCAGGCAAACCCCAGGCCTTGGAAACCCCTAGCCCCAATGCCTCGAAGCCCATGCCCAGCACCCGGATGGAAGCGGCCTCCTCGCTCATGGGATCACGCGTGGCTGTCATCAGCGCACGAATGCTGGCCGCTTCTTCTGGAAAGTAAAACTGCGACAACATCCGCCCCAGGTTCTGAAACAGGGCGCCAATAAAAGCCTCTTCACCCTCGGTCGTGGTGTTGCCGAGTTCAGCCGCAATCGAACCGGCCATCAGGCCCCGCAAAAATTCTTCCTTCAGCAAGTGCGCGTTCGATTTGTCCTGCATGTGCTCCAGCAGCACCAGGCTCAGCGCCATGTTGCGAATGCCGTTGAACCCGACCAGGCTGACCGCGCGAGACACCGTACCAATACTGCTGCCGCGGGCATAGTGGGCACTGTTGACCAATCGCAGCAGTTTGTTGGTCAACGCAACATCCTTCAGGATTTCATTGGTGACGCTGCTGATGCTCTCTTTTTCAGACCCAGCCATGCTTTGGATGCGGCCAATTGACTCTGACAAGGCCGGGAAGTCACTTTTGTAACGCATGCGACGCAACAGGAATTCCAGCGTGCTGTTTTTTGATCCCGGGGCCGACCCATCAGCCACCGGCTCGGGCTGGCGATTGCCCGTCCACCCCTGCAAGGCATCTAAAAAAACCTGGGCACTTGGGTAACGCTGCTGGGCCTCAAAGGCGGTAGCCCGCAGCAACATGGCGCGTAAAGGGTCGTCCAGCCGCTCTTGCAGATCGGCCGGCAACAGCAGTGGTTCGTGGGCCACCTTTTGCAGCGCACTGTGCAGGTCGGTGCCCCCCCGCAGCGGTCGGCCACGCAGCATTTCGGCCAGCATCAGGCCGGCACCATACACATCCATCAGGGGCGAAATGGCTTCACCGCGCACCGCCTCAGGCGCCATATATGCCGGGCTACCCGCCACCTCGACCTCGTCCCCAGACTGCGCCACATTGATTCGGGCGGCAATACCAAAGTCCATCACCCGGGCCCGACCGTTGTTGTCAATCAGCACGTTGGACGGTTTCAGGTCACGATGCACCACGCCAGCGTCATGCGCAGCCACCAGTGCGCTGAGCACATCCTGCATCAAGGCACAGGCCTGCGGCGCGGGCATGGCACCGTTTGCCTGCAACTGCTGGGTCAGGGTTTGGCCAGGTACATATTCGAACACCAGATACGGCTGCTGGTCCTGCACATCGGCCTCAAACACCGGCACGATGTTGGGATGCGTGAGACGGCTGACACTGCGCGCCTCCTGAAGCCACTGACTGACCGCATTGGCGCTGGTCTGCTGCACCGGCAGCATCAGCTTGATCGCCACTTCACGCTCAAGCCGGGGGTCAAAAGCCAGCCAGACCTTGGCCTGTGCACCCTGCCCCAGCAGGCGTCTGAGTTGGAAACGCCCCAGCGTCGTCGGCTCGGCAGGTGCGCCACCGATGGCACGTTTGAGGGTTGAAAAAGGCGAAAAATCAACCAAGTTAAGCTCTCAATCGAATCGATCCGGAAGAATCGAAAAAAGTTAATAAAAACGCCCCCAGCCC
>JAIFMA010000255.1 GCA_020048795.1 Rhodoferax sp. | reverse complement strand
ATACCGCCAGCAATGGCAGAGATGCCATCAGCCACTTGAATGCCAGTAAGTACGATATTGTCATTTGTGATTTCCACCTGGGCCCTGGGGCGAATGGTCAGCAAGTGCTGGAAGAAACCAAGCTGCGGGGTTTGATTGGTGTGTCCACCATCTGGATCATGGTGACCGCTGAAAAGACTCCTGAAATGGTGATGGGTACGGCTGAGACCAAACCTGACGACTACCTGCTCAAGCCACTCAATCAGGTGTTGTTGCAAAGTCGTCTACAAAAGTTGATTGACCGCAAACAGGCGCTCGGGGTGGTTGAGGCGGCCATCCGTGCCAAAAACCTCGCTGCTGCCATTGACCACTGCGACCAGTTATTGAAGGCACAGGTGGCCAGTCCACAAGAGATTTTGCGCATCAAGAGTGATTTGCTGCTGACGCTGGGGGATTACGCGGCGGCCAAAGCACTGTTTGAGTCGGTGCTGGCATCGCGCAACGTCGCCTGGGCCAAAACCGGTCTGGGCAAAACCTTGTTGTTGACCCAGAACTATGCTGACGCGCTCACTTTGTTTCAGCAAGTGTTGGCTGACAACCCGATGTACATGGAGGCGTCAGACTGGTTGGCCAAAACCTATGAGGCCATGGGCGATGTCGCGATGGTGCAGCAAGTCTTGTTGCAGGCAGTCAAGCTGTCGCCCAATTCACCCCTGCGCCAGAAAAACCTGGGTGATGCGGCTTTGAAAAATGGTGCGCTTGATCTGGCGCAGGCCGCATTTGAGAAGAATATTCGTATCAGCGAGTTTTCGGCGCACAAAAGTCCTTCAGTTTATGCCAGGCTGGCTGAAGTGCTGGCTGACAAAGGTGAATCGCAAGAGGCTTTGACTGTGCTCAAGCGTAGCCGGGTCGATTTCAAATCCAACCCTGTGGCGGCGCTACAGGCGGCTGCGGTTGAAAGCCGGATCCACCAAAAGATGGGTCATACCGAACTGGCACTGGCTGCTATGGCCAGCGCAGAGCAGTTGGTGCAGCAACTAGGGGGTAACTTGAGCACCGAACTTTTGATGGAGGTGGCCAAGTCCCATTTGAAATTGGGTCAGGAAGACAAAGCTTCCCGTATCTACGGTGAAGTGATCAAGAACAACCACGAGGATATGGCGCTTTCCAGTCAGATCGCCGCGTTGTTTGCCAGTGAACACCTCGAAGATGTGGGACAGGCCCTGATCCGTGCTTCGCGCCAGGAAGTCATTGATATCAACAACCAGGGTGTCTTGTTGGCGAAGCAGGGGGATTTTCAGCAAGGTGCCAAACTGCTGCGCTCGGCGGTCAAGCAGTTGCCTGCCAGCGAGGTGATGCTGGTGAATCTGTGTGGTTTGTTAATCGCCCAAATGAACCAAGAGGGTTTCCAGCAAACACTGGCCAGTGAGGCCAAAGATTTGCTGGATCGGGTTCATGCCCTCAATCCAGCGAGCACAAAGTATTACACCTATGCACTGGTACTGGCGCGACTGCAACGGGGCTAAGGCTTCAAGCGGCAAAACCTCTTGAAAGATACTTTGCAACCCCCAAGAATGCTCATTGCGCATTTTGTACCCCCGATTGGCCTTTGATACCCCCTTGAATCAGCCGCTTTTGAGCCTGCTGCGCTGGGCTGGATTGTGGTGTCACTTGTCTTGACCCGTGCCCTCAACAGCGGCGCAAGCGATGGCGGCTTACAGACACCGTAGCCGTTTCATATTAATATCGATACGGACAACACCTCCGTGTACCAGTCCGAGCTACCCGCAGATGCATGAATCGCAGGCTCGAGAGCGTTGTTGGCTGTGCTGGCTATGATCGGCAGTTATTTTTGCCAGAAAGGACTATTTTGCTGACGCACCATTTTTTCCGCCAGTGCATCGCCTTGGTTCTGTTGTTCAACCTGGCGCTGGCCTGGGCCGCTGATCAACCGGCCGCACCTGACGCGCCGGGTGCGCGCCGGGCGCTAGTGATCGGCAATGCGAACTACGTGCAGTCGCCTCTGCTGAACCCGGTTAATGATGCCCATGCGATTGCGGCGCTACTCACGCGGGCCGGCTTTAGCGTGGACAAACGTATCAATGCCACCCAGAAGGATTTGCGCGACGCAGCCGCCAGATTTGGCGAGGCAGTTCGGGATACCAAAGTCAAATTTGTCCTGTTTTATTACGCTGGCCATGGAATACAACTGGATTGGCGCAACTACCTTATTCCGGTCAACCTGGCGATTCGTACCGCAGATGATGTGCGTGCCCAGGCCGTGGATGTCAGCGACTTTCTGCGCGCCATGGAGCAGACCCAGGGGAAGAACTATCTGGTGATTCTGGATGCGTGCCGCGACAACCCATTTGGCGCAGATTACCAACCGGCCGCAAAGGGGTTGACGCAGTTTGATGCACCCATTAGCAGTCTGTTGGCTTATTCCACCGCACCCGGCAGCGTGGCACTGGACGGCTCTGGTACCAATGGGCTTTACACATCGTATCTTTTGCAGGAGCTTGGCGTGTCGGGTGCCAGGGTTGAAGATGTTTTCAAACGGGTTCGCCTGAACGTGCGACTGGCTTCCAATGGGCTGCAGGTGCCGTGGGAAAGTACCTCGCTGGAGGAGGATGTGTATTTGTTTCCGACGGCGCGCCAGCAGTTGACTGAGGCCCAGCGTGAGGTGCTGCTGGATGAAGAGCTACGGCGTTGGGAGCAAGTTAAATCGGCACAAACCATTGATCTGCTGGCCCAGTTTATTCGCCAGTTTCCCAGCGGCAGCACCAGCGAATTGGCCCAGGCACGTTTGACGCGGATGTTGATGACTCAAAGCGAGCAAGCCAGGCTGCAAGCCCAAGCGCAGCAGTTGGCAGCAGCCAAACAACAGCACAGGCTCAGGCTCAGGCTCAGGCTCAGGCTCAGGCTCAGGCACAGGCACAGGCACAGGCACAGGCACAGGCACAGGCTCAGGCTCAGGCCAGGCAAGAGGCAATTCTTCGCGAAGCACAGGCCCGCCTTGAGGCACAACAGCAGCAGGAGAAACTGGCTGCCCTGAGCCAGACACAGGCCAAGCCGCCGCCATTGCCATTGGCCACTTCAGCGCCTGCCCCAGACCCAGCCCCGGTCGCCTTTGCCAGAACACCCAATTCGCAGGGCTATGCTGATCATCAGCGCAACTACCGAACTGGTGACGAGTTCGTTTTTCGCATGCTGGACGGTTTTTCGGGGCGCGAAATTCCATTGGAATCGTCTGGCGTGCGCACACCCTTGCGCATTCGCGTGACCAAGGTGGACAAGCAAAACGACCGGGTGGAATTTAACGATGGCGACTATGTGACCGATTTGATGGGCAATACACTGAAGCACCTGACCGGCAGTTTTGACGAACCACGCCAGTTCTATCCGGCCGAGCTGTACGTTGGCAAGCGCTGGAAAAGCGAGTTTCGGCAGGCGCGCACCAATGGTTTGCGCTACACCTTCCGCTACAAGCTGCGGGTGGCAGCGCGGGAAAAAATCACCGTGCCGGCTGGAACTTTTGACGCTTACCGCATTGAAGCTGAGGGCTTCAACATGCAACTGTCAGCCAGTCTGCGTCGCAAAATCTGGGTTGTACCAGGTATCAGTGCGGACATTGCCAGCGAGACACTGGTGCGTTTGAGCAACGGCAGCGTCAACCAGTTCGACCGGCAAGAGCTGGTTAGTTACCCTGCTGCTGCCACTCCAATTGCGACTGTTGACAGGGTCAGTTGCACGGTGGCAGCGCCGTGTACAACTTTTTGAACCAAGACCGCATCAGATCTGCACCACCCGTCCCGGGTTGAGCAGGTTCTGTGGATCCAGTGCGGCCTTGATGGCGCGCATGGTTTGCAGCGCGACAGGCGATTTGTAGTGTCTCAGATGCTCAAGCTTCAAACTGCCGACGCCGTGCTCGGCTGAAATCGAGCCACCAAAATCCATCACCGAATCGAACACCAGCTGATTGACCCGCGCTTCATGATCACGCAGAAACGCAGCAGCATCCTGGTCACTGGGCGCTTGCACGTTGTAGTGCAGGTTGCCATCGCCCAGGTGTCCAAAATTGACCAGCCGCACGCCGGGAATGCAGTTATGCAGCAGGGCATCCGTGGTTCTGACAAACTCAGCAATGGCCGATACCGGAATCGAGATGTCGTGTTTGATGTTCAACCCCTCCTCGGCTTGTGCCAGCGCAATGCTTTCGCGAATCTGCCACAGTGTTTTGGCCTGGCCCAGGCTTTCTGCCACCACGGCATCGGTGACACAGCCATCGGTCAGGGCAAGCTCCAGCAGCGTTTCAAACTGGGCTCTGGCGTGGAACTCTGATTCGTGGTCCGAGTTTTCCAGCAACACACAAAACGGCCCATCCTGGTACAGCGGCACACGCAGTTGTTCAAAATGCCGGACCACCAGCGTCAAGGCAAACTGTCCCATCACTTCAAAACCGGTCAACCCGGCACCCAGATGGCGGTGCGCCAAACCCAGCAGCGTGACGGCCGCGTCCAGCGACGGCACCGCCGCCCAGGCCGTGAGCTGGGCCGCTGGCAGCGGGTACAACTTCAGGGTGGCCGCCGTGATGATGCCCAGCGTGCCTTCGGAGCCAATGTAGAGATTGCGCAGGTCATAACCGGTGTTGTCCTTGCGCAATCCGGTCACACCTTGCCAGATATCGCCTTGCGGTGTGACCACTTCAAGCCCCAGACACAGGTCGCGTGCATTGCCAAAGCGCAGCACCTGGGTGCCGCCGGCATTGGTGCCCAGATTGCCGCCGATGGTGCAGGACCCCTCGGCTGCCAGGCTAAGGGGAAACAGCAAGCCCTCCGCCTGGGCGCGCTGCTGGACCGTTTGCAAAATACAGCCGGCCTCAACGGTGATGGTCAGGTTGGCTGTGTCAATGGCACGAATGGCGCTGATGCGCTGGGTACTCAGCACAATCTGCAGGCCGGATTCGTCGGGGGTTGACCCCACCACCAAGCCGGTGTTACCGCCTTGCGGCACGATGCTCAGGCGGCTGTCCGGGTGCTGCGAGCGGTGCTTGGCACAGGCCTTGACCACCCGGGCGACTTCGGCGGTATTGCCCGGTCGTACCACCGCCAGGGCCTTGCCATGGGTGCGTTTGCGCCAGTCGTGCTCCCAGGCGCTCAGGTCGCCTTCAGTCAAAACATGGGCCTGGCCAACGATGGTCTTCAGTTCATTGAGCAGGGCTTGCATGGTTGGCAGACTGGTTGGTGAGTAGGTGAGGGGCGCGCAAGCGCAGGCGCACATGCAGGGCACAGGCCACAAACAGCAGCAGGCACAGCAGTACCTCCAGCATGCCCAGCCAGTTGCCGGGTGGTTTGTCGCTGTAGCCGCGCACCACGCCTTCGGTGAAATACAGCCAGACCAGCAGGCTGACCCAGCGGTAGGTGTACATGCGGTTTTTCAGCAGCCCCGCCAGCGGCAGGCACAGTGGCAGCACTTTCAGCGCCAGCCAGGAGCCGCCGGGGCGAATCGGTGCCAGCACCAGCTCCCAGGCCAGGCCCAGGACAATCAGGCCCAGCAGGCTGCCAACCGCCAGAATGCGGGTCAGGGCCACCGCTGGTGATGGGGGGGTGGGTACAGTCAAATTGACGGTGTTCATTGGGATGGCATCATAGCGGCCATGAGTCTCCTGCCCCAAACCCTTGCCGACTGGCCCAAACGACTGGATGCCTTGTTGAATGACCTGTCGCACTTTCCCTGGAAAAACACCGCCTACACCCTGCGCGAGCGGTTTCGTGAAGACCGACTGGGCCTGACCGCCAGCAGCCTGACCTTCACCACCACCATTGCGTTGGTGCCGTTTTTTACCGTGGTGCTGGCGGTGTTTACCGCGTTCCCGATGTTTGCCAAGTTTCAGGACGTGCTGCAAAAG
>JAIFMA010000230.1 GCA_020048795.1 Rhodoferax sp. | reverse complement strand
GCTGGCAGACGAACTTGACGCGGCCCCCATCCAGCACATCGGCAAACTGCTGGTTCTGTGGCGCCCGGTGCCGGAGCGTGACAAGGCCATCAATGACGAGCGCCTGCCGGGCCCGCGTGATGTCAAGGTGCTGAAATTCAGCAAGCGCGGTGGCCAGCGCCCCGAAGTCAAAACCCTGCGCGTGCTGGGCAACCAGCGCCTGACCACCGGCGGCCAGATCAAGCGCGCCAAGCGCAAACCGGTCAGCATCAAGAAGCGCAACCAGAAAAACTGATCACCTTTGCCGGAAAAACCGGCTTGTCTGAGCGTTGCCCCGCCCGGCCAGCAGTTGCCTGAAGGTCAACCCGGCGCAGCCCCATTGCAGCAGGTAGAGCACCATACCCGTGCTGTGCCACAACCGCAGGTTGTCACGCGCAATGATGCGCGGGGCAATGGCAAATTCCGACAGCAGTGCCAGCAACATCCCAAACGATATAAAAATAATAGCTGTCTGGGCTTGTCTGGCAAGGGCTACAGCGTTATTTGACCTATCATTGAGCAACAACAACAGCAACAGCAGCAAGCCGCAAATCAGTGCCACCCAGGTCTGGGCTGAAAACAATTTGGCCGCCATGTTTCCGGCCATGGCGGGTGTCGGCAGGTTGGCAAACAGCATCGGCACGACAAAAAAACCGACCGTTGTCAAACTGCCCCACCAAAGCGCGGCAAGCCAGACGGCGGCATCCGACAAGACCGACTTCATCGAACCGGCCTGATTTACTTGTAACTGACCGCCACCACTTCATAACGGCGCAAGCCACCCGGTGCCTGCACTTCGGCCACGTCGCCCTCTTCCTTGCCGATCAGCGCGCGCGCAATCGGGCTGTTGATATTGACCAGGCGCAGCTTGATGTCGGCCTCGTCTTCGCCCACGATCTGGTAGGTGACCTTGTCGCCCGAGTCCTCGTCTTCGAGTTCTACCGTGGCACCGAACACCACGCGACCATCGGCATGGAGCGCGGCCGGGTCAATGATTTGCGCGGTGGAAAGCTTGCTTTCAATTTCCTGGATGCGCCCCTCGACAAAGCCCTGCTTGTCCTTGGCCGCCTCGTATTCGGCGTTTTCGCTCAGGTCACCCTGGGCCCGCGCTTCAGAAATGGCATTGATCACAGCCGGACGCTCAACCGTCTTGAGTTTGTGCAGTTCCGCCTTGAGGATGTCAGCGCCGCGCTTGGTAATGGGAAGGGTAGCCACGTACAGCTCCGTCAAAAAAATAGGTGTCACAAAATGAAACCGCCGAACCTTGCGGTCCGGCGGTAGGGCTGGATTATGCCGTGATTGTGCGGCCAGATTCAGCTGGCAAGCAACTCGGCGTGCATCTCCTGCACCGAAATCACACCCAGTTGATCCATAAAACGCATGCCCTCCACGGCCGCCTCAGCCCCGGCAATGGTGGTGAAGGTGGTGACCCGGGCCAGCAAGGCCGAGGTGCGAATCTGGCGTGAATCGGCAATGGCGTTACGGCGTTCTTCCACGGTGTTGATGACCAGAATGATTTCGTCATTTTTCAGCATGTCAACAATATGCGGGCGGCCTTCGGTGACCTTGTTCACCACACCGCAGGGCACACCTGCTGCATTGATGGCTGCCGCCGTTCCCTTGGACCCAACCACTACAAAATCCATAGCTGCCAGCGCCCGTGCCACCTCGACTGCACGCGGTTTGTCATTACCTTTAACCGAAATGAAGACCTTGCCACTGCGTTCGCCGCTAGGGGTAAATGCCCTGGGCAGTTTGGACTGTGCGCCCAATTGCGATTTGACAAAAGCCTCACCAAAGGTCTTGCCAACACCCATGACCTCGCCGGTGGACTTCATCTCGGGGCCCAGGATGGTATCGACCCCCGGGAATTTGACAAACGGGAACACCGCCTCTTTGACACTGAAATACGGGGGCGTTATCTCTCGCGTGATGCCTTGTGCGGCCAGCGTTTGCCCCACCATGCAGCGTGCTGCCACCTTGGCCAATTGCACACCCGTTGCTTTTGACACAAAAGGCACGGTCCGCGAGGCACGCGGATTGACTTCAAGCACATAGATGACATCTTGAGCGTCAATATGCTGAATGGCAAACTGCACATTCATCAAACCCACCACGTTCAGGGCCGCGGCCATGGCCGCGGTCTGGCGCTTGATCTCGGTGACGGTCTGACTCGAGAGGCTATAGGGTGGCAATGAACAGGCCGAATCGCCACTGTGCACCCCGGCCTGCTCGATGTGTTCCATCACGCCGCCAATGTAGGTCTGGCCCGTGGCATCACGCACACAGTCCACATCGCATTCAATGGCATCGTTGAGGAACCGGTCGAGCAACACCGGCGAGTCGTGTGATACCTTCACCGCTTCGCGCATGTAGCGCTCCAGGTCACGCTGCTCATGCACGATTTCCATGGCCCGGCCACCCAGCACATAACTCGGGCGCACCACCAGCGGATAACCCAGGGCTGCGGCTTTTTCAAGCGCTTCAGGTTCGGTACGCGCTGTGGCGTTGGGCGGTTGGCGCAGCTTCAGTTGGTGCAACAGTTTCTGGAAACGCTCGCGGTCTTCGGCGGCATCGATCATGTCGGGGCTGGTGCCGATGATGGGCACACCATTGGCCTCGAGATCCAACGCGAGCTTCAAAGGCGTTTGACCACCGTATTGCACGATCACGCCGGTGGGCTGCTCCTTGTCCACGATTTCCAGCACGTCTTCCAGTGTCAGCGGCTCGAAATACAGGCGGTCCGAGGTGTCGTAATCGGTGGACACGGTCTCGGGATTGCAGTTGACCATGATGGTCTCGTACCCGTCTTCGCGCATGGCCAGTGCCGCGTGCACACAGCAGTAGTCAAACTCGATGCCCTGGCCAATCCGGTTGGGGCCACCGCCCAGCACCATGATTTTCTTGCGCTGGGTCGGCTGGGCCTCACATTCGGAGCCTTCGGCCTCATAAGTCGAATACAGGTAGGCGGTGTTGGTAGCAAATTCGGCTGCGCAGGTATCGACACGTTTGTAGACCGGACGCACGCCCAAAGCGTGGCGGCGTGCCCGCACGGCGGTATCGGTGGTTTTGAACTGTTTGGCCAGGCGGCGGTCAGAAAACCCCTTTTGCTTCAAGGCACGCAAAGTAGCCGCATCAATCGCGTCGAGTGCCGTGCCAATCGGCGGCTGGGGCAGGCGCTCAATTTCCAGCTCGATCTTGACGATCTGCTCGATCTGCACCAGAAACCACTTGTCGATTTTGGTGATGTCATGCACCTCGTCGAGGCTCCAGCCGGCGGCAAAGGCATCACCCACATACCAAATACGGTCCGGGCCGGGCTCGCCCAGCTCTTTCTCGAGCAATTCGCGGTCCTGCGTCTTTTCGTTCATGCCATCAACACCGACCTCGAGGCCGCGTAAGGCCTTCTGGAACGACTCCTGAAAAGTTCGGCCCATCGCCATCACTTCACCCACCGATTTCATCTGGGTGGTCAGGCGGCTGTCGGCGGCGGGGAATTTCTCAAACGCAAATCGCGGGATTTTGGTGACCACATAGTCGATGCTGGGCTCAAACGATGCCGGTGTGGCACCCCCGGTGATTTCGTTACGCAACTCATCCAAGGTATACCCGACTGCCAGCTTGGCCGCCACCTTGGCAATCGGGAAACCGGTGGCTTTGGAGGCCAGTGCACTGGAGCGGCTCACCCGTGGATTCATCTCGATCACCACCATGCGCCCGTCTTTCGGGTTGATGGAGAACTGCACGTTGGAGCCTCCGGTATCCACCCCGATCTCGCGCAATACGGCCAAACTGGCATTCCGCAAAATCTGGTATTCCTTGTCGGTCAGCGTTTGCGCCGGGGCCACGGTGATCGAGTCGCCGGTGTGCACGCCCATCGGGTCGAGATTTTCAATCGAGCAGACGATGATGCAGTTGTCAGCCTTGTCGCGCACCACTTCCATCTCGTATTCTTTCCAGCCAAGCAGCGACTCTTCAATCAGCAGCTCGTTGGTCGGTGAGGCTTCCAGCCCGCGTTTGCAGATCACCACAAATTCTTCGGGGTTGTAGGCAATGCCGCCACCGGTGCCACCCAGGGTGAAGCTGGGGCGGATGACGGTTGGGAAACCCACCTGCTTTTGTACGCCCCAAGCTTCGTCCAGGCTGTGGGCAATACCCGACCGGGCCGATCCCAGGCCAATTTTGGTCATCGCGTCCTTGAACTTGAGGCGGTCTTCGGCCTTGTCGATGGCCTCGGGGGTGGCACCAATCAGCTCGATTGGCTTGCCGGTGGCGGCCCCGGTGTATTTGTCGAGCACGCCGTTGTGCCACAAATCCAGCGCGCAGTTCAGCGCGGTCTGGCCGCCCATGGTGGGCAGAATCGCATCCGGGCGCTCTTTGGCGATGATTTTCTCAACCGTTTTCCAGGTGATCGGCTCGATGTAGGTGACATCGGCGGTAGCCGGGTCGGTCATGATGGTGGCCGGGTTGCTGTTGATCAAAATGACCTTGTAACCCTCTTCGCGCAGCGCTTTGCAGGCCTGCACGCCGGAGTAGTCAAATTCACAGGCCTGGCCAATGATGATCGGGCCAGCGCCAATGATCAGGATGCTTTGGAGATCGGTACGTTTTGCCATAATTTCTATTAAAACTGCCTCTAGCCCAATAACATCAAGCGTTGGCAGCTCCTGTTTTCATATCAAATCAACCCAGGCTGGCAGTCGCCAGTTTGCTGCCGAACCAGACGAACAGGCCACCCACCAGGCTTGACAGGCCGCTGGAGAGGCGTTTGCGCTGGCTGAAGGTTTGCGCCAGACGTGCGCCCGCAAAAATCAGCGCGGTCAGGTAGGCGGCGCTGAACACCATCAAAATACTGCTCAAAATCAGAAACGGAATCTCGGGCTGGGCATAGTTCGGATCAATGAACTGCACAAAGAAGGACAGCAAGAACAAAATCGCCTTCGGGTTGAGCAGGCTGATCACCAGTGCACGGCGAAATGGCCGCTGCAAGTGCGCAACAGCTGCTGGCACCGAACTGGACCGGGACGCACTACTGTCGGTGCTGAGCACGGCGTCCGCAGTGCGCCACCCACTCAGGGCCCCTCGCAACAGGTTCAAGCCAACCCAGCACAAATAGGCGGCACCGGCGTACTTGACCACCATGAACAGCGCCGGGTGCGTGCGTAACAGACTTGCCGCCCCCAGGGCGGTAAAAACAAGCAGGATCGTGTCACCCACAAACACACCAAACGCGCCCTGAAACCCCGGCTTGACACCACGCGCGGTGGCCACCGACAGCACATACAGTGAATTCGGTCCGGGCAACAAAATGATGCCAAATGCCCCCACAACGTAGGTCCACAGGTCGGTCACGCCGTAAAAACTCACGCGCGCGACCCCATCGATGCGACGAAGCGGTCAAACAGATAACCAATGTCGTGCGGACCCGGCGAGGCCTCGGGGTGACCCTGGAAACAGAACGCTGGCTGGTCGGTGCGCTCCAGACCCTGTAGCGTGCCATCAAACAGGCTGACATGAGTAGCGCGCACATTGGCCGGCAAGGTTTTTTCGTCCACCGCAAAACCATGATTCTGGCTGGTGATGGAGACGCGCCCAGTGTCGATATCCTTCACCGGGTGGTTGGCACCGTGGTGGCCAAACTTCATCTTGAAGGTTTTGGCACCACTGGCCAGCGCCATGATCTGGTGGCCCAGACAGATGCCGAAAGTGGGGGTGCCGGAGGCGATCAGTTCGGCAGCGGCGGCAATGGCGTAGTCGCAGGGTTGCGGGTCGCCCGGCCCGTTACTGAAAAAGATGCCATCCGGCTGCAGCTTCAAAACCTCTGTTGCCGGGGTTTGTGCCGGCACTACGGTAACCTGGCAGCCGCGTTGCGCCAACATGCGCAAGATGTTTTTCTTGATCCCAAAGTCATAGGCCACAACGTGAAAACGCGCATCAGCCTGATCGCCATAACCCGGTTGACCACCCAGTGCCGGGTTGAACAGGGCCCATTCGGTCTGCGTCCAGCGGTAGGCCGTCTTGCTCGATACCACTTTGGCCAGATCCGTGCCGGCCATGCTGGGGGCAGCCTTGGCCTGGGCAATCGCCTGGTCAATGACTGCGGGTGTGACGACTTCACCGGCGGCCAGCGCCAGGATGCAGCCGTTTTGAGCGCCCTGGGTGCGAAGCTGGCGGGTCAGTTGACGGGTATCGATATTGGCAATGGCCACGGTGCCTTCACTCATCAGGTAATCGCCCAGGGTTTGGCTAGACCTGAAGTTGGAAACCAGCAGTGGCAAGTCTTTGATGATCAGGCCGGCGGCATGAATTTTGTCGGCCTCGATGTCCTGCACATTGATGCCGGTATTACCGATGTGCGGGTAAGTGAGCGTGACGATCTGCTGGCAGTAGCTTGGGTCGGTCAGGATTTCCTGGTAGCCGGTCATGGCGGTGTTGAAAACCAGCTCGCCAACGGTCGCGCCATGAGCTCCGATGGAATTGCCAATATAGACTGTGCCGTCTGCGAGCGCCAGGATGGCGGGTGGGTGATTCCCCTTGAGAGACAAAAGCACTGGGTTCTCCGAAATGGTTACGGGTACGCCCACGCGCGCTCAAGAGTGATCTCTTGGGGAGTTGCTGCCAAATGGGATGGGATATCTCTGCTGCTAAGAGCGTACGCGGGGGGCGAAACAGTGCGCAATTATAGCCGAGGGGGCGGTCCAAGCCTTGCCAAGATCGGTCAACCAGCCGGGATGACCCGATGTCAGGATGGCACGGCCGCACGCCGAAAGCCCCCCGAGGCTTCCATCAGGTTTTGCGTGTAGGGGTCAGTGACCCGGTGCGCCGCCAAATCGGCCGAAGTCAGCAACTCGACGGTTTTACCGCGCTGCATCACCATCAGACGCTCGCACAGGTGCGTGACCACCGCCAGATCATGGCTGACCATGATAAAAGTCAGGCCTCGGCGCGCACGCAAGTCTTCCAGCAAATTCAACACTTCGGCCTGAACCGAAGCATCCAGCGCCGAGGTGGGTTCATCCAGCAGCAAGATCTGAGGCTCCAGAATCAAGGCACGCGCGACCGCAATGCGCTGACGCTGCCCGCCGGACAACTGGTGTGGGTAGCGAAACCGGAAACCGCTGCCCAAACCAACCTCATCCAGGGCCTGCTCGATGCGTGCCTGCTCGTCGCTGATGCCGTGAATGGCCAGCGGCTCGGCCAGAATCTTGTCCACCGTGTGACGCGGATGCAGCGAGCCATAGGGGTCCTGAAACACCATTTGCACCCGCCGACGAAACGCCTTGCTACCGGGTTCGGGCAAAGCTGCCGCCGTCTCAGCCAGCAGTTTGACCGTGCCGGTTTTGGGAGCCAGTCCACAAATGGCACGCAGCACGGTGGACTTGCCCGAGCCGGACTCGCCGACGATGCCAAAACTTTCACCCGGCTGCACGGCAAACGAGGTGTCAGCCACGGCCACAAAATCGCCATACACAACACGCAGGTTTTTTACCGCCAGGCCCACCGCCCGGGAGGTGACTTTTTCGCCCGCTGCGTCGGCTGCGATGTTTGCCGGCATCACAGCGCCCACTCCGGTTGACGGTTCAGGGTGGGCAGGGGGTGGCGGTCATCACCAAGTTTTGGCAAGCAGTTCAGCAGCCCCTGGGTATAGGGGTGCCTGGCGTTGGCCAGTCCACCGGCCTGCAACTCCTCAACCACGCGGCCGGCATACATCACCAGAATGCGGTCACAAAACGAGGACACCAGTCGCAGGTCGTGCGAGACAAATATAAGCCCCATGCCGCGCTGCACCACCAGCGCGTCCAGAATCGATAACACCTGCAGTTGCACCGTGACATCCAGCGCCGAGGTGGGCTCATCAGCAATCAACAGGTCGGGCTTGGCGATCAGCATCATGGCGATCATGGCGCGCTGGCCCATGCCACCCGACACCTCATGCGGGTAGAGCTTGAAGACACGCGCTGGGTCGTCGATCTGCACCGATGCCAACGCTGCCAATGCCTGCGCCCGCGCCTCGCTGGCCGACACCCGGGTGTGTGCCTGCAGGGTTTCCATGATCTGGCGGCCAATCGTCATCACCGGGTTGAGCGAGAACTTGGGGTCTTGCAACACCATGGCAATGCGCCCACCGCGCAACTCGCGACGTTGTTTGGCTGTGCAGTTGAGCAAATCCACCCCGTTGAAGGCCAGGTGCCTGGCACTGACCCGGCCCTCGGGTGCGGTCAGCCCCAAGATGGCGCGACCGGTTTGCGACTTGCCCGAACCCGATTCACCGACGATACCCAACCGTTCGCGCCCCAGGGTGAACGAGACCCCCCGCACTACCTCGACCCAGCCGCCGTCGCGACTGGGGAATGACACACGCAGGTCGTCAACGACCAGCATGGGCGCTTGGGAAGCAGCAACTGGGCTCATTTCACCCCCTTGGGGTCGAGCGCGTCGCGCAGGCCGTCGCCCAGCAGGTTAAACGCCAGACTGATCAAAAAGATGGCTGCACCGGGGGCGGCAGCCACCCACCACTGGTCCAGCACATACTGGCGACCATTGGCAATCATGGCACCCCACTCCGGGCTGGGCGGCTGCGCGCCCAGGCCCAGAAAGCCCAGGCCGGCCGCCGTCAAAATAATGCCGGCCATGTCGAGCGTCACCCGCACGATGACGGAGGACACACACAGCGGCATGATGTGGCGAAACACAATGCGCCAGGGTGAGGCACCAATCAGTTGCACGGCGGCAATGTAGTCGGTCTGGCGGATGGTGAGCGTTTCAGCCCGTGCCAGGCGTGCATAGGCCGGCCACGAGGTGATGGCAATCGCTATCACTGCGTTTTCAATGCCTGGGCCAAGGGCCGCCACAAAAGCCAGCGCCAGGATCAGCCGCGGAAACGCCAGAAAAATGTCGGTGATGCGCATCAGCGTGGCATCCACCAGCCCGCCCGCGTAACCGGCCACAGTACCCACCAGCAAACCAATCGGTGCCGCCAGCACCGCCACCAGAAACACCACAAACAGGGTGATACGCGAGCCATAAATCAGCCGCGACAGAATATCGCGCCCCTGGTCGTCGGTGCCGAACCAGTGTGCGCCGGACGGTGGCAGCAGCCGGGTGGTGCGCAAATCGCCCTGAAACGGTGAAAACGGTGCCAGCAGGTCGGCAAACAGGGCAACGCCCACCAGCAACACGACGATCAGCAAACCCAGCATCGCCAGACGGTTGCGCGCAAAAGTGCGCCAAGCCCCATAGGCGCGGCCCAGCGCCGCCTGCCGGCGCGAGGCAGGCCGCTCGGACATCAGCCAGGCATGCAGACCGCCCGCTTCGGTCACCGTCATCACCGCGTTGCGGCTCATCGTGCTGGCCCCGACAATTTAATACAAAAACAGGCTCTAGCCCTTGCTGCCATTGCGCTGATAGCTATTTTTTTTGAAATCATGACGCACCTCTGGTTCATCGCTGACGCGTCCTTGGATCGAGCGTGCGGTAGAGCAAGTCAGACAGCAAATTGAGCCCAATGAACACCGAACCAACCACAATCGTGCCGCCCAACACGGCGTTCATGTCGGCGTTTTGCAGAGAATTGGTGATGTAAAGGCCCAGGCCCGGCCAGGCAAACACGGTTTCGGTCAGAACGGAGCCTTCCAGCAAACCGGCGTAGGACAAGGTAATGACGGTGACCAACGGCACCATGGCATTGCGCAAGGCGTGGCGCCAGATGATGCGTGCCTCTGAAATGCCCTTGGCGCGTGCCGCCACCACGTATTCCTGGCTCAATTCATTGAGCATGAACGAGCGCGTCATGCGGCTGATATAGGCCAGCGAAAAATAGCCGAGCAGCGATGCCGGCAGGATCAGGTGCGCAAACACATTGCGAAACGCCTCCCACTGGCCTTGCATGGCCGTGTCAAGCAACAGAATGCCGGTGCTGGCGGTGAACATGTATTCATACGTCACATCAATCCGCCCAGGGCCGGCCACCCAGTCAAGCTTGGCGTAAAACAGCACCAGCGCCATCAACCCCAACCAAAAAATCGGCACCGAATAACCAATCAGCCCCATCACCCGCACCACCTGGTCGACCACCCCACCGCGGCGCACGGCCGCCCACACGCCCAGTGGTACACCAAAACCGGCGCCGATCAAGATACCCAGCGTGGCCAATTCAAAAGTGGCCGGAAAAGCGCGGCGGATATCCTGTAGCACCGGGTTGGAAGTCAGCACCGAGGTTCCAAAATCACCCGTCAACACCTTGCCCACATAAATGCCAAACTGGGTGTAGAGCGGCTTGTTGAGCCCCATTTCCTCGCGCGTGCGGGCAATCACATGCTCGGGCGCATGGTCGCCCACCACCGCCAGCACCGGGTCGATGGGGATCACCCGGCCGATAAAGAAGGTAACCGCCAGCAGACCCAGGTAGGTCAGCACGATGGCAAGGGCAAAGCGCGCGATGGCGCGAGAGAACCTCATGCCGTCGCCGCTGAACACCGGCAGGCACCGTAGCGATGGCCCGCAGATTTGGGGTCAGAGCCCAATTCGGGAATGTCCTGTTGACAGATGAAACTCTGGCGGGCCGAATTGGGATCCGACCCCAAATCTGCTACCGTCGCTAACGTCAAGACCATCGTGCCCCCTCGCCTGAATCAACCGGCCTGTTAGCGCTTGGTCACGCGGTAAACGTAGGTTGAGTCCGAGGTGGAGCCAATGCGAAAGCCGCTCACATTGCTGCGCACCGCAGCCACTTCGGTTTGCTGATACAGCATCACAAATGGGCTGGCCTCACGGAACTCAGCTTGCATTTTTTCGTAAATCGCCTTGCGTTTGGCCGGATCCCGCTCTTGCACTGCAGCATCTGCCCGCATCGACAGCGCCGGAGCCTCCCAGCCATTGCGCCAGGCCAGGGGCTTCACCTTGGCGTTGTCGGCGTTGTCAGGGTTGCGCACAAAATCGGTATTTGAGTTGGGGTCCCAATAGTCAACACCCCACTGGCCGATGTACATATCATGCGTGCGAGCGCGGTACTTGGTCAGTACCTGCTTGCCATCACCGGGAATGATCTCAACATCGATGCCGGCGCGTTTGGCGGTTTGCTGAAAAGCCTCGGTAATGCCTTGCACCGGCTGCACGGTGCGCATATCGATAGTGACCTTAAAGCCATTGGGGTAACCCGCCTTGGCCAGCAATGCCTTCGCCTTGGCAACATCCAGCTTGTAGGGGTTGACATTGCTGGCACCTAGCAAGCCCAAGGGCAGAAAATTCTGGTGCACCACGCCAATATTTTTAATGAGCGTGGCCCCAATGGCTTGGTAGTCCACCAGCCACTTGAAAGCCTCACGTACTTCGGGCTTGGCAAGAATCGGGTTTTTCTGGTTCAGGCTGATGTAATACACCGTGCCCTTGGGCGTTGAGGTGGTCTGAACGTCCTTGTTTTTGGCGACTGCTTCCAAATCTTGAGGGGCCAGGTTGCGCGCAATGTCCACGTCACCCTTTTCCAGCAGCAGGCGCTGGGTGGCCGACTCCTTGACATGCCGGTAAATCACACGACTGGTCTTGAGCTTCTCGCCATAGTAGTTGGGGTTGCGCTCCAGCACCAGCACCTCGTTGGCGCGCCACTCGCGCAGCTTCAGGGCACCCGAGCCGGCGTAATTGGTCTTGAGCCAGGCATAACCCAGGTCGCCATTGACTTCTTTGGACAGCACCAGCTTCTTGTCAACCACGGCAGCCACATTGGCGGTCAGGCAGTTGAGCACAAAGGTGGGTGCATACCTTGGCGTTGTCCTTGTTAAAGCCGAATTGCGTCAGGATAAACGCCGGGCCTTTGTCCAGCAGCACCGCGCGTTGCAGCGACCACACCACGTCTTCAGCACTGATGGTGTTGCCCGAGGCAAATTTCAGACCGGGTTTGAGCTCAAAACTATAGGTCTTGCCGTCGGGCGAAACGGTCCACGCCTTGGCCAGGTCACCATAGAGCTTGGACGGGTCGGTCACCTCATAGCGCACCAACTGGCTGTAGGTGTTACCAATGAATTCGCCAGTGGAAATCTCAAACGCCTCACCCGGGTCGAGCGTGATCATGTCGTCAAACGCCCAGGCCAGCACCAGGGTATCAGCAGGGGTGGCGGCCAGTGCAG
>JAIFMA010000005.1 GCA_020048795.1 Rhodoferax sp. | reverse complement strand
CAATTACAGGTACTGAACCAGTCGTCGTTTGAGTCTGCCAAGCTGCATCAGGCTGCCACGACTGCACCCAGCCCGGCAACGCCTCGGCGGGCATCGGGCGGGCGATGCCATAACCCTGTGCCAGGTCGCAGCCCATTTGCAGCAACAGACTGCCATGCGCGATGGTTTCACCCGCGGCACGGGCGCGGTTCGGACCCGACGGCCATCTCAGCCAGCTCAGCCAAGGCTGCGGCGCAGGGCCTGGATGCCTGACGGCGGGTCGGTGTTCATGGTGTTTCGCGACGCCGCTCAGTGGTTGAAATGGCGTACACCTTGCCCCGGGCATCGACCAGCGCGGTGGCGACCAGGGAGATCTCCAGCACCGCACCGCTCTGGGTCAGCCGTTTGGTCTGGTGCAGTCCCAGCACTTGCGCCGTGCTGAGCTGCTTGATCCGGCCCAGCGCTTCGTCGATCAGGTCGGGCGGTATCCGATCGCGCAGTCCTAGTTGCATCGCTTGCGCCTCGGTCCAGCCATACAGTCGCTCGGCCGCCGGATTCCAGGCCAACACGCGGCCCTCCAGGTCACTCATGATGATGGCGTCAAACGCGTCACGCACCACAGCCGTCAGGCGCTCATGCTTGGCAGCATGCTGGTTGGCATGCTCCAGTGCCGCCTCCACCCGTTTGAGTTCGCTGATATCACTGAAGGTAATCACCGCGCCTTCAATCACGTTCTCCAGTGTGCGGTAGGGTCGGATGCGCAGGGTGAACCAGGCACCGTCAGTGGTTTGCACCTGTGCCTCTTTGGGCACCAAGGTATCGAGCACCGTTTGTGCATCGGCCACCAGACTGCTGTAGCTGACCAGGTTCGACACAATGTGGCCCACCGGCCGCCCCACGTCGCTGGCAATCAGGTTGATCAGCTGTGAAGCGGTGGGGGTAAAGCGCAGGATGCGCAGTTGGTGATCGACAAACACCGTGGCAATGCCGGTGCCAGCCAGCAGGTTGTTCATGTCGTTATTCAGCCTGGAGAGGTCATCGACCTTGTTGGTGAGCTCACTGTTGACCGTTGACAGCTCTTCGTTGACCGACTGTAGTTCTTCCTTGGAGGTTTCCAGCTCTTCGTTGGTGCTTTGCAGTTCCTCATTGACCGACTGCATCTCCTCGTTGCTCGATTTCAGCTCTTCGTTGGAGCTTTCCAGCTCTTCATGGGTGTTTTGCAGGTACTCGTCCTTGGCGCGCAGCTCATCGCGCAGCGCAGCCATCTGAGCCAGCGCATCCGGGCTGGTGGGTGAGCGGACTGCCTGCGCATCTGGCACCGCCGGTGCCGGCGTGGCGTCAAAGTTCAGGTCCAGTGCTTCCTCCAGAATCACCAGGTACAGATGAGCATCTGCGGGCAGCGGTGGCATCGAAGGATCGGGCGCGTCGGTTGCAATGAGGGCCAATGGACTGGTGACTACCGGGCGCACGCCCAGGTTGACGCGGGTGAAGTGGCCATTGGTCTTGACCCGCACCCCCGGCGTGCGCGCCGGCTGCTGCGTGGCGGCGGCCCGGTGCAGAGCGTTGGACAGCGCCGGGCGCAAACCTTCGCGCGCCATTTTGAGAATATTGGCCACGCCCACCTCGCCCGGCGCGGGCTCCAGGTACATCCCGGTGCGCCCGTGCAGGTAAAGAATGTCCCCCACCGCGTTGACCAGTGCACCCGCCGGTGCCACCTGGGCCAGCATGGCCTGCTCGGTGAGCTCGCGCAGCGGCAACTTGACGGAAAAAGCCTCTTTGCCAGGCCCGCGTGGCAGCGCTGCCTCGAGCGCCGACAACGGCGGCAAAAAACGGCTTGGCGAATGCAGTGCACTCAACTCGGCATTTTTGCGCTGATACAGCTTGGCCTTGCGGTCCAGCGCGGAAAACAGTGTCAAAAATTCGCCAATCCCCTCGGAGGTGCCCAAAAACAGATAGCCCTGAGGGTTCAAAGCGTAATGAAACAGCGGCATCAACCGCTTTTGCAGTTCGGCACTCAGGTAAATCAGCAGGTTACGGCAGGTGATCAGGTCGAGCCTGGAGAACGGGGGGTCCCGGGTCAAATCCTGCTCAGAGAACACCAACATGTCGCGGATGCTCTTGTGAATGCGGTAACCCTGGCCATCAGGCTCAGCCGTGAAAAAGCGCGCCAGCCGCAGCGGCGACAGGTCGGCAGCAATACCCAGCGGGTACAGCCCGGCACGCGCCACGGCAATGGCGCGACTGTCGATGTCGGTGGCAAACAGTTGCACGGTGTAGCTTTGTTTGAGCGCCTCCATGCGCTCCTGAAGCAAAATGGCCAAAGAATACGCCTCTTCCCCGGTGGAGCAGCCCGCCACCCAGATGCGCACCACGCCACCCACCGTGGACTTGCCGGCAAACAGTTGCCCAATGACCTGGTCTTCAAGCGCCTGAAACGCCTCAGGGTCGCGAAAGAAGTTGGTCACCCCAATCAGCAGGTCACGAAACAGCGCCTCGACCTCTTCGGGCGTTTGCTGCAGGTAGCGCACATACCCGTCAATCTGACTGATCTGGTGGACCGACATACGCCGCTCAATGCGCCGATGCACGGTGCTGGGCTTGTACTGCGAAAAATCATGCCCGATCTGGGTGCGTAGCAGTACAAAAATCTTCTTCAGCGCGCTTTCACTGATCAGTACCGGCTTGTCAGCACGCAAGGAAAACCTGCCAAAGGCATATTTCACATAGGTCAGGAGTTGCGTCGCCATCTGCTCGGCGGGCAATTGGTAGTCCACCAGGGCGGTGGCGATGGCGCTGCGCGGCATGCCGTCAAATTCGGTACTTTCGGGCGATTGCGCCATGACCATGCCACCGGCATCCTTGATGGCGCGTAAGCCCAGCGTGCCGTCGCTGCCGGTGCCCGAGAGCACGACACCAATGGCGCGCTCATGCAGGTCTGCGGCGAGCGACTTGAAGAAGTAGTCAATCGGCAGGCGCTGGCCACGCGGCGCGGTCGGCTCCAGCAGTTGCAGGCTGCCACCCAGCAGGGCCATGTCGTAATTGGGCGGGATGATGTAGACGCAATCTATCGCCACCACCATGCTGTCCTCAACCTCGAACACCGGCATGGGGGTGAACCGGCGGATCAGCTCGGTCAGCAGGCTCTTGTGGTCCGGTGCCAGGTGCTGCACCAGCACAAAGGCCATGCCGGGCTTGACATCTTTGGGCATGCCCGAGAAAAACGCCTCAAAAGCAGCCAGGCCACCCGCTGAGGCACCAATACCGACAATGGGAAACTCGAAATGGATGCCTTGCAAATTGGCCTCCGCTACCGCGGCAAGCGGCTGTGCCGCTTGGACCGGCTGGGTCTGAACGCCTGTCTTTTTAGCCATGCCGCTCCTCAAAAGTGTCACTCGAGTGTAGCGCCTTGACCCTGCCGGGTTGGGATTTGTCAACTTCATGCAAAGCCTCACCCCTAAAATCCAAGGGTTTCTACCTATCAATGACCGTCATCATCATGACTGCACGCCTCACCAACAAGGTTTCCATCATCACCGGATCAGCCCAAGGTATCGGCCTGGCAACGGCACTCAAATTTGCCGCCGAGGGGGCTATCGTCGTGGTTTGTGATGTCAAGCAAGCGGGCATCGACGAAGCGGTGGCGCAATGCCGTGCCCTGGGTGCCACCACCGAAGGTTTTGTCATGGATGTGACACAGCGTCCCATGGTGGATGACGTGGTGGCACAGATCCTAGCCAAATACGGCCGCATCGACGTGCTGGTCAACAACGCTGGCATCACCCAGGATTCACGCCTGCAAAAAATGACGGCCGAGCAATTTGACCGGGTGATCGATGTCAACCTGCGTGGTGTCTTCAACTGCGCCCAGGCGGTGGCCGACAGCATGGTGGCCCAGGGCAGCGGTGTGATCCTGAACGCTAGTTCGGTGGTCGGGCTATACGGCAACTTTGGCCAAACCAATTACGCCGCCACCAAATTTGGTGTCATTGGCTTTACCAAGACCTGGTGCCGCGAACTCGGCCCCAAGGGAGTGCGTATCAATGCCGTGGCCCCCGGCTATATCGGCACACCCATGGCGGCAGCCATGCCCGACAAGGTGCTGGCCGAGCTGCGCGCCAAAGTGCATCTGCGCCGCGTCGGCAAACCCGAAGAAGTCGCCAACGTTTATGCGTTTTTGGCCAGCGACGAAGCCAGCTACATCAACGGCGAGGTGATTGAAGTCTCGGGCGGCATTTCGCTCTGAGGGTCTGACCCCGGCGGGTGTGTGCCCGGTCTGGCCCGCTCGGCGTATCTGTTAAAACGCCAGGCCGTGCCTTCCTGGGTGATGCGCTGCCAGGTGGCGCGTTTTTCCACCGGCCCCATCGCGGTCCAGTGCTGCACCTCGGCAAATGTGCGGCCACAGCCTTTGCAGATGTCGTCGCCCTGGCTGGTGGAGCAGATGGCGATGCAGGGCGTGTCGGGCGTGGTGTGATACCAGTCCAGCCAGGCCTGGAGCGCCGCCGGAGTCAGCGCAGTGGCATCAATATGATGCTGGCGCTGTAGCGCCATCACGGCATAAACCTCGGCCAGTGCGGTTAACTCGGGGACCAGCGAAAACCCGTCGCGCGACGGTTTCTGACAGCGCCAGTGGTTGATGGCTGACTCGAGGTCGGTGATGTGGATGTCAGGCATCAGGCAAATAATAACCCCGACCGGCCGCCAGTCAGGCCCTGATGGGCTCAGCGCTCAAGGGCCAGCTGCTTCAGCAGCGCCTCAATCTGACGGCGGCGCGTGTCGATGATCGATGCGTCAATATGACTGGCGCTGCTGTTTTTGGCAGCACTGGCACCCATGAAGTCCTGCGCCGCTTTCAACCGGTCGAGTGCGCCTGCGTAATCCAGGTACGCCACCCGCTCTTCAGCCTGCGCGCGCAAAGCCCGCAAACCCTGACCTTGTGCCGCATAGACACCGGCCAGCCCTTGCCAGGCCAGCGCGTCTGCCGGCTGTTGTGTCACCCAGCCCTGCAACGCCTGTGCGGCCTGGTCCAGCGCCGGGTTGGCACCTGATTGCAATGCCATCTGGGCCTGCTGTAGCAGGGCCGGGCGATGCAAGCTGACTTCAGTCGGGGTCATCAAGGTCTGCGCACGCGCCAGATCCTTGGCCGCCAGGGCGGTCTCCACCCCGAGCCAGCGGGCTTGCTGCATGGCGGGGTCATCGCCCGCCACCAGGCTCATCAGTCGCTGGTGGTTGCGTTGCACCAGCGCCGTGTCGCGCAGCCGGCTGGCCGCCAGCGTGGCACCATACAGCACACCCACCTGGGCCGACACAGGCTGCGTCAGCAGTGCCATGTCGTCCACCTGACGCTGCCAGCCGCGCAGCGCGTCAGCGCCGGGGCTGGACAGCACCCGGGCCCGTGCCACCATCATCGCGTGCAGGACCGTGGGCACTGGGGTGTTGCCGAGAGCAACGCCCAGGGGCAAGCGCGAGTGCATGTCGGCGATACGTTCGGTGGTCAGCGGGTGGCTGCGCAAGTAGGGGTAGGCGCCGTTGTCGTTCAGGCGCGAAGCCTGCTGCAGCTTGTCAAACATGGTGACAAAACCCATGGGCTCAAACCCGGCTTGCGTCATCAAGCCAAAACCCAGCCGGTCGGCCTCACGCTCCATGTCACGCGAAAAGTTCAACTGGTTCTGCGCCGATACGGCTTGCCCACCCACGATCAGGGCATTGCCAGCCTCCACGTTCTTGCTGGCGGCCAGCGCACCCAGAATCATGGCCCCGATCATCCAGGGGGTTTGCTGGCTGTTTTTGGCTTCCATGCGGGCAATGTGGCGCTGTGTCACATGGCTCAGCTCATGGCCGAGAACCGAGGCCAACTCGTCGCGGCTACTGACCACCGCCAGCAACCCCAGGTTGATCCCGAGGTAACCACCCGGCAGCGCAAAGGCGTTGACGGTGCGGTCGCGACCGAGCAGGAATTTCCAGGCAAAGCGCTCGTCAAGCTCCGGGCTCAGGTCACCACGCAAACGGGCCGCAGCCAGCAACGGTAGCCAAATCCCTTGCACATAGTCATCGATCACCGGATCGTCAAGGTAATCCGGATCGCGGTAGAGCTCGCGCACGATGCGGTCGCCCAGTCGGCGTTCCGCCGCGCTGGCCATCCCGCTGCCGTCGCCCAGCAGCGGCAATGTCGATGGGCTAGCCTCTGCACTCGCACCTGGGGTGCGCGTCTGAGCCGAAAGATTGACCGGGAGCAGGGACAAAACCGCTATCACTACAGAAGCTGTCCACGCAGTCTGCACAAGGGTTGAAGCCTGTTTTAGCCGCAAAACAAAAGCCTGCACGGACTGGCCAGGCGCGTCAAACAAGATGGATCGTGTTGTCATGCCCCTATGATGCCAGCCATCTGTAAAGGTTCGATGAAGTCCCATTGCCATGAACACCCTCACCCATTTTGATGCCCAAGGCCTGGCCCACATGGTCGATGTCGCCGCCAAAGCCGCCACCCACCGCATCGGCATCGCTGGTGGGCGCATTGACATGCAAGCCGCCACACTGGCGCTGATTGAATCCGGCAGTGCCAGGAAAGGCGATGTGCTGGGCATCGCCCGCATTGCAGGCATCATGGCAGCCAAAAAAACCAGCGAGCTGATTCCGCTGTGCCACCCGCTGGCGCTAACCCGAGTCGCTATTGAATTTGAAGCTGTAAGCGCAGACGCAGCAAGGGCTAGCGCCATTTATTGCACTGCTACTGTAGAAACCGTTGGCCCCACCGGGGTGGAGATGGAGGCGTTGACAGCGGTTAACGTGGCCTTGCTAACCATCTACGATATGTGCAAAGCGGTGGACCGCGGCATGGTGATGACTGACATCAAATTGCTGGAAAAACACGGTGGCAAGTCGGGCAGTTTTGTGGCGCGATAGCAGGCACTAACTTTATGCTTCACTGGTTTCTGAATTTTTGGGGTTTGTCACATTCCTGTCAAAACAGGAGTTTGCTTGGCTACATTTCGGCAGCGGGGGAGTCGCTGGCAGGCACAGGTTCGCGGTAAAGGACAGCCACTTGAATCAAAGAGCTTCAATTCTCGTTTGGACGCAGGGCGTAGGGCAAGAGGAATTGAAGCTGATATGGACAAGGGCACCCGATAACACCTGAGAAGACAAGCTGACATCGGCTTTACCGTCAATTCCCCGTCTTGTCGCGGTCCGTTGACCGTCAGTGAGCTTGCATTTTTCTTTCAAATCATCGACACTTGCTCCCTTGGAAGTGCGGGTTTACCCGAAGATTTATTGAAAATACGTTTGATGTCGCGATTTGCAAGCATTAAGTTAGTGCTCACCGGCTTGTTCTTGACCACAGCGATGACGCTGGGTACGGCCCAAGCCAGAGCACCGGTTCAGGTTGATGGGCTAGCCACGGTCAGCCTGAATGAATTGCCCAGGCAAGGCGCACAGATTTACACATTGATTCATCAGGGTGGCCCTTTTTCAAGCGAGAAAGACGGCACGGTATTTGGTAATCGCGAGCGTTTGTTACCCGCCAACAAACGCGGTTATTACCGGGAATACACCGTCCCGACACCGGGTCTGAAGCACCGTGGTGTCAGGCGCATTGTTTGTGGAGGCCAGCCCAGGCTGCCAGAGGTTTGTTATTACACCGCCGATCACTATGCGAGTTTCCGCAAGATCGTGCCCTGAGGTCGAATTGTTAATTTTTGAATAGAAAAGAGTAAATGACTATGCCACTTGACCAAGCAACCCTCAGTGTGCCGCCGCCAGGCGCTGCTGATTTGCCCTTGCGCGGAATCCGTCCCAATATCGTCCAGTCAATCCGTGCCTTTCGGGTGCAGGACTTGCAGGAAGCAGCCCAAGGGCTGGGACACCATTTTCTGTATGCCAACCTGGCTGAGGCGCAATCCAAGCAAGACATCCTTGACATGATTGGTCAGCAGTTCATGCTGACGGTGGCCGTCGGCAAGAACTTTGACTCGCTTTATGACAGCATCACGGACCCGGTTCACAAGTCTGGCCCGCAGCCCGGTTTTGTGGCGGTGCTGGAGCATGTTCCTGCCCACGCCAAGTTTGACAAAGAAGCACGCGAGCAACTGCTCGATATTTTCCGGGATGCCGCCGACTACTGGGGCGATCGAAAGATACCGTTCAGGTGTTTCTATTCTTTTCTGTAGCCCGTTCTGCACACACCAGCCAAGCAGAACGGGCGAATGAGGCTAACGGGACCCACGGTGACACACCCGTGCGCATCGAGTTGCTGACGGAAAGCGGCGAAAGAATGCCGACTGACAAGTTGCTAGACATTTCGCCGCAAGCACTGCGCATGAGCAGCCCTTTCAACGCAGGTTACTGGACTACAGCCTGATTACGACGGGTAAGCGTGGTGCCCGAAAAAGCCTGAGCCTTCAGGTTTTTTTTCGGCCTGCTGCACTGCCACGGCCAAGCCCAGGTATTCATCGACCGGAACTTCTTCGGCCCGACGCTGCACGTTGAACGTCTCACCCAGGTTTCTGGCTTCCAGCCAGCGGCCCAGCGTGTGACGCAGCAGTTTGCGCCGCTGACTGAAGGCCACCTGCACCAACTCGCTGAGCAGACGCACGTCCAGCGCCACCGGTTGTGCGCGCGGCTGCATGCGCACCACCGCGCTGTCCACCCGGGGCGGTGGGTCAAAGCTCTGCGGTGGGACAAACAGCACGTTGTCCATCGCATAACGCCATTGCAGCATGACGCTCAAGCGACCATACGCCGCTGTAGCAGGGCGCGCCACCATGCGGTCAATTACTTCTTTTTGCAGCATGAAGTGCTGGTCTGCAATCACCTCGACATAGGCCAGCAAGTGAAACAGGATCGGGGTCGAAATGTTGTAGGGCAGATTTCCGACAACTCTCAATTTTGTAGCATTCAGTGCTTTTGCCACCTGAGAAAAATCTACTTTGAGCACATCAGATTCGACCACCTGTAGTTGCGCATGGGCCCGCAATTGACGGGCCAGGTCGCGGTCGAGTTCAATTACCGTCAGAGCACCCAGGCGCTCAACCAGCGGCTGGGTCAACGCCGCTTGTCCGGGGCCAATTTCCACCATGGCCTGTCCGGGCCTGGGGTCAATGGCATCCACGATGGCATCCACGATGCCACCATCAACCAAAAAATGCTGGCCAAACCGCTTGCGGGGAATGTGCCTGGCCCACTTCAACGACGAACTTTCAAAGCGGGGGCTCACGCAGTTCGACGTAGGCACGGCCACGGATATCCTGGGCCCAGGTCTGATAGGTTTCGATCAGCTTTTTTTCGTGCAACATGGCTCGCACCGCTTCGCGCTGCTGCTCGGGTGTCAGTGCTGCTTTGCGGCGCTCTTCCAACTGAATCAGGTGAACCCCAAATCGTGAGATCACCGGGTCACTGATGTCGCCCGGTGCCAGGCGGTTCATGGCATCTTCAAACTCCGGCACAAACATGCCGGGACTGGCCCAACCCAGTTCGCCCCCCTTGGCTGCGCTGCCATCTTGTGAATGTTCACGCGCCAGACTGGCAAAGTCAGCTTGCCTGGAGAGTACACGTTTTTTAAAATCTGCCAGTTTTTGTCGTGCCACAAACTCGCTCAAATTCGGGCTCGGCACCAGCAAGATGTGGCGCGCACGACTTTGCGTCACCGCCATGGTGGGCGCACCTGCAGTGAGTTTTTCAACAACTTTGATCAGGTGAAAACCCGCCGGCGAGCGCAACAGGTCTGGCACGTCACCCACGCCAAGCTGGCGCGTCGCTTGCACAAACAAATCCGGGTAACGATTGGCGGGACGCAATCCCAGTTGCCCACCGTTGGCGACATCAGAAGCTTCAGAGAACTCGCGCACCAGCGCGGCAAAATCTTCACCCGTACGCGCACGCTCCAGGGCACGTTGCGCCCGCGTCCGCAAAGCCTCCACCTGAGCCGGGGTGGCCGCGTCCGGCACCGACACCAGAATATGTGCCAGGTTGAGCTGCAACGCGCTCATATCGGTAGGTGCCAGCTGCTCCGCCTGGTAGTGCGCCACCTCCAGGTCGCTGATGCGTACACGCGGCTCCACATCGCGTTCGCGCAGGCGCTGCAGCACAATCTGCTCGGCCAGTTCGGCACGAAAGTCTTTCACCGACTGACCATCACGCTCGACCCGGCGACGCAGTTCTGCCACGTCAAACTGGTTTTGCAGCGCAATCGATTTTTCCGCCTGATCAATCGCGGTTTCTTCGGCGCGCAGACCGGTCTCACGGGCAAACTGCAACTGCGCACGGCGGTTGATCAGACTCTCCAGCACCTCGGGGGCCAGCGCCTGCACATCAGGCTGCGGCCGGTTTTGTTGCGCCAACTGCTGTAGTGTTCGCCCGACCTCGCGACGCACCTGGTTGTTGGTGACGGGATCCGAGTTGACCACCGCCACAATAAAATCGGCCTGGGTTTGCACCCTGGTCGGTACGGGAAAGCTCGTGCTGGAGGGCAGCCGCAAGCCCTGCGACTGTGCGGGTGCAGCAGCGGCAAACATCAGCATGGCCAGGGTCAAAGTTTTCAGGCGGTAAGTCATGGCGGTTCAATCGTAGTTGCTGAAACGGCTTGGTGTGCCCGTGGGCTCACGCAAGTTCCGATAGTTGGGAATGTTGTCCTTGAGTGACTTCAGCGGGTTGACACCGAGCCGTGAAAACCCGACAAATTCGAGCTGGAACATGATGCGTTGCGTTGCGGTGATGGTACTGGTTTGCAGCCGCTCCCAAACCATCCGGCCGAGCCAGCAACCTGCATCATATTCAAAACCCAGCACTGAATCTACCAGCTTACCCTCGTTCATGCTGTAGTTCAAGCGCCCCACACTGTACCAGCGGCCATCCCCCTGACCCTGACCGGTGCCACGGTTTTGGCCGCGATCGCCCCACAAATCGTTGACCGGCCATTGCCAGCCGATGTCAATCTGTTCACTGACATCGCGCTGATACCGGTAGGCGGCACTGACCGTACGATAGCTCCCTGGGCTATAACGCGCACCCACGGTCGAGCGCACCGACTGTTCGGTGTGCGGGTTGAACTGCACCGTAGCGTCAAGACTCCAGCGCGGATCCCAGTTGACCGAACCGCCCAGCAGCACATCGCTGATGCGGTCCAGCACCGGCGAACCGCCTGGCAGAGTCACCTGCTGGTCCTGAAAACGCAGGCGCTGAGCCACGCCAATGCGTGCCACTTCAGCTCCGCTGTCCGGGCTCAAAAAACGGCTGGTCACACCAAAAGTGAGCATATTGCTGTCTGAAATACGATCGTTGCCGACGAACGCGTTCTCTGAATAGACGGTGGACAAATTGAAGTCAATGGCACCCGAGTCGTAATTGGGCAGCAGGCTCTGGTCGCGGTAGGGGGTATTGACATAAAACGCCCGGGGTTCAAGCGTCTGGCGCAGACTTCGGCCAAACCATTGCATATCCCGCTCAAACATCAAGCCCGTATCGACGCTCAAGGTCGGTACCACCCGCGTGTGCTGACTCTCACCGTTGGCCAGCGGCGCATCAAACTGGTAATTGCTGGCGTGAAGTTGCAGCTTGGGCGTGAGAAATCCGGCCGTAGTCTGCCACGGACGGCTGACCTGCAACAGGGAGAACACGCGCCGTGCATTGGGCTGACCGGTCAGGGTACTGTCGGACTCAAAGCGGGTGAAATC
>JAIFMA010000108.1 GCA_020048795.1 Rhodoferax sp. | reverse complement strand
GCCCCCCTGACGTACCCGTTCAGCCACCGCATTGGCATGGCTGAGCAGATCGCGCGCGAGTTCCAGCAGGGTGCGACCGGCGTTGGTCAGCTGCGCCGGCCGCACATCGCGGTCCACCAGTGCGCAACCCATGTTCTGCTCCAGGCGTTTGACCAGTTGACTCACCGCGCTTTGCGACACCCCCAACCGTGCTGCGGCCAGCGTCATCGAGCCAGCTTCGCAGAAAGCCACAAAGGTTTGCAGTGCGGGTAAGTCAACAGAGGGTGTACGCAGCATCAGGCTGATGATCCTGGATTGCTCGGTTGACCGCTTGTTTTCATCTGAAAGTTCTTCCGAATATTGACTTTTTCAGCTTCGCTGGGGTACACACGCGCTATGCACCCACTGGAGCCGCCAGCAAGACACCAGGCTTCCTAAGCCCACCGCATCGTCACGCCTGTCACGCTGCCAGCGGCCCACTCTGGCGCGTCCAAGCGAAAAATCTGGGATGGTAGTCAAAAGGGGCTGTGGGCACCATTGCATAAGCAAAACAGGCACGAAAAATAAATGATCGACATGCTAAATCGAAAAGCGGTGACCACGCATAAGCTGCGCCAAGTGTAATTAAATTGAAGGTATTGGCCATGCAAAGTGTTGACGTGATCGTGATTGGTGCCGGGGTGATTGGCTGTTCGGTGGCTTTTCACCTGTCCAAACTGGGTGCCAGAAGCGTACTGGTGCTGGAACAAAGCCAGATTGGCGCAGGCACAACCTCGCAGTCATCGGGTATCTTGCGCACGCATTACTCGGTGCCAGAAAACGTGGCTCTGGCCAAGGATTCATGGGGGGCGTTCACCGACTTTGCCAATTATCTGGGTGATGCAGAAGCCGCTGCCGGGCTGGTGAAATGCGGTTACCTGATTGCCGCGCCAGACGGCCCCAAGCTCGCCCCCTTGGCTGCGGCACTGAAGGCCCAGCAGGCCCAGGGCATTGAGGTGCGGCTACTGGACCGCCAGCAAGGCGAGGCCTTGTTGCCGATTGCCAGCCTGGAAGATGCCGCGCTAATTGGCTTCGAGCCTGAAGCCGGTTTTGCCGATGCCTATCTGGTGGCCACCAGTTTTGCCCGTGCCGCACGGCATCGCGGAGTCAAGATCATGGAAGGCGTGACCGTCACCCATTTGCTGCGCGAGGGTAACCGGGTGGTGGGGGTGGCGACCTCAGCCGGCAATTTCAGCTGCGGCACGCTGGTCAGCAGCCAAAACATCTGGGCTGCGCAGTTGCAGGACTGGGTCGGCCTGCCGATGCCGGTGAAACCCGAGCGACATACCGTGCTGGCCCTGCAAGGCCCCAAGCCCTACAGTTTTGCCATGCCGGTGTTCAAGGATCTGGGCTCACCCGGCATGCTTTATTGCCGCAGTTACGGTGGCACCCAGATGCTGGTCAGTGAGGGCACGGTTGGCGAAACCCTGAATGACCTGAACAACGAGCAGGGCGACATCTCGCTGGACTACATCGCGGACATTGGCGAACAGGCGGCAGTACGCTTTCCAAGTTTCGCCGAAGCCGGCATGGCCTCTTCATGGACTGGTGTCTATGACGTGACACCCGACTGGAACCCGGTGCTGGGGCGTATTCCCGGCGTGGACGGCGTGGTGGTGGGCTACGGGTTTTCCGGCCACGGCTTCAAGCTGTCACCGGCCGTCGGACGCGTGCTGGCGCAAGAGGCGCTGGGCCTGACACCCGACATCTCATTGGCACCTTACGCCTACGAACGCTTTGCCAGCGGCCACTTGCTGGTGGGGCAATATGGTTTGGGGGCGGTCTCCTGAGTTTCCTATCTTGCTTCCAAGGTAATAGTTGCCAGCGCAATCAGGATAAGGGCTATAGCCCACTTTGGCATAAGATTTACGGCCTGGTCTTAGGCCGCGTCAGCTGTCAGCGCTGGGTTTGGCGGGTCGGCCTTTGTGCGTCACAATGTCGGGCCCGAATCACCCAATGCCGCAAACCGGACCCCACCGACAAGGCAGTGGCAGCCGACCACCATGCAACTAGATTTTTTCAATGACAGCCACAACCTTGCCCTGCGCAACGATGTCATTCTGGCGCTCGAACAAGCCGATGCACCCGCCGCGCAACGGGCTTGGGACACGCTGGGCCAGCGTCACCCGCACGACGACTGCCTGGTGGACTTGCGGTTGTTGATCGTGGTGCTGGCCGAGCGCAGAACCACGCCACTTCGCGACCATGGCGAACTCTGCGTCGAGCGCCAGAAGATGCAGGACCAGATCACACCGGCAGCGCACCACAGCCTGGGCAGCACGCAGGCAAGCCAGTGGTTACGCCAACGCTGGCGTGAACTGGCGCACCGTGCTGGCGCACTGCGATTTCGCACGGACCTGCCGGACGATCATGCCGCCTTGCTTTGGTTGAATGCCTGCGACTGGCAAGCGAGCGTCGAGGCCGTGAACCACATCGCATCCTGGCGGCGCATCCCGGCACCCTTGTCGTGGATGCTGCACGCCCGCTTGCGCTTGCAGGGTTTACAGGCCAATTGGGGTTTGCTGGCGGAGCTGGCCTGGATGGCCCCGCAGCGTCTGGAGTCGGTGGTGCAGCAAAGTGCTGAGCCGGTTCTGCAGACCCTGATCCGAAAGTTTGAAGATCGTTTTGAAGGCGTGGGTGATGCCAGTGACCTGGCCTGGTTTCCGGCCTGGGTGCTGACAGAACGGCCCTCACTTGCCAGTGCGCTGACCCAGGCGCAGCCCGCCCAGTACACAGCACCCGAACAGGCCCTGCGCGTGTTGCTTGAACTGCTTGGTCTGGAGCGCCAGGGCCGTCAACGCGAGGTCATTGAGCAGCGCAAGACCTTGCGCGGCCTTCACACCGCGCTGTATGCAGGCTACATGGCGACGCGTTGACAGGCAATGAACCGCAGCCGACAACCCCCCTGATTTCATGCTTCGCCTTGTCCTCCGATTGCACTGCCTGCGGCTTTGCGTCTAGCCATCGCGGTAGAGACACCCATTACTGAGCGCCCCCCGCACAGATACCAGCGTGCGCAATTCACGCACTGGGCTCCTACCTTGGGTATTTGACGGCAATTGCAGGGTACTCGGTCGATAGACTTTGTCGATCAAACTAAACCATTTGTTTCCTTTGATGCCGTTACCCAACGCCGCCAACATACGCTCTGTACAGACAGTACGATCCACCCACACCCATTGGTTTGGGGCAGATTCAGTTTGTTTAGCCTTTTCTGACACTGACACTGACACTGACACTGACACTGATTCGCTCATGCTTTCATCCTTTCTGAACTTTACATATCCACTTTCCTACCACTCTTGGCTGGTGCGGCTTTTCTACTCCGCATTTCTCAGGACACTTTCACTTCGGTTTAGGCACAAGGGGTCTCGCCCCGTTTCTTCTGCAATCCTTGCGGTTTGCGCACACCGTTTCCAGCGTGCCGTTAGCCCTGGCTTGTTCCAGTGACCCATCGCTACTACGATGGTTCTGACTCCTGCTGCCCGTCACCTCGGGCGGCAGGTCTCCCCGCTTATCTCACTACATCTTCCGAACGTTCCGCCTCCAACCACGCCATGCAACCCCAGCATCGCTTTACACGCCATATCAGCGTACCGGGTGGATTTCAGACTTCGCCATAGGAGAGCAGGCTCGTCGTCACACACCGCCGAATCGAGTTCGCTTTACTGCGGACCGTCAGTTCGCCTCCAGTTGCTCTCCACCCCGCCTCGCGGCGACGCAGTTACTTTCAGCTACAGGGCCTTGGCTTACCCTGACACGGACTTTCACCGTGCTAACGTAGCGCCTTCAGGGGCGCACTCTCCCCGCTGCGCGGGCCCCCACCGGGCTTGTTTTAAAAAAATCCACAAAGTCCAAAGACGGCGCCGCAAGCGCCTACCGCAAACAGGGGCAATTCCGGCGAGCTGTAGCCGAGCAAGTTTGGGTGGCCACAACGGGCAACTTCACGCCATTTACACTGTCGGTTTTAACCCGGTCAGCCTGTACGATGATTGATGTCAAACTGGCTTCTCTTCAGGCTCATACTTGAATTGGAAAATACTTAGCTTCAGTTCAGGCCCGCAGGGTGCGCTCAAAAAAAGCCAGGGTGCGCTCATGTGCCAGTGCCGCGGCCGGTGCGTTGTAAGCGGCGCGGTGATCGCAATTAAAACCGTGGCTGGCATCGTAAATGTACAACGCGATGTCGGGGTGTGCCTGTTTGAGCGCCTCAACACCTTCTAGAGGAATGGACTGATCCTGACTGGCAAAATGCGCCAGTACCGGACACTTGGGCGAGCGGGCGATCTCGCTGGCCACCGTCATGCCGCCACCGTAATAGGGCACGGCTGCGGCGATGTTCGAAAGCAGGCACGCAGCGCGCCAGGTCAGCAAACCGCCCCAGCAATAACCCACCACGCCAACCTGGCCGGTCACGGCTTGCGCCGCGTAATCAATCGTTGCCTGAAGGTCCTGCAACACGCCGGGTGGCGGTAGCGACTCCACCAGCGCCTTTAATGCCACCCCGGCTGTGATGTCCTCGGGCGTATAGCCCATTTCCACACCTGGTTCGACCCGGTGAAAGGTGGACGGCGCCAGCGCCAGATAGCCCTGCGCTGCGTAGCCATCCGCTACGGCGCGAATGTGCGCATTGATGCCAAAAATTTAACGAAAGCCGTCGGCGGCGGTGAGTTCCATCGAATGGGTCATGTTGAAGTTCCTCAATGGCTGATATTGATGCCCGATGCTAAAAGATTTTGTCGGCCAGCCGCTAACATCCCCCCATGGACTTCAAACCGCTCGTCACGCTGCTGGCCATCGTCAACCCGCTGGCCATCGTGCCGTTCTTTATTCATTACACGCAAGATTTCACACTGGAGCAGCGTCGTCGTACCATCTGGATCACGTCGTTCAGCACCTTTGTGGTGATTGCCACCAGTGCCCTGATGGGCCTGCACATCCTGGCGTTCTTTGGTATATCGCTGGCCAGCTTTCAGGTCGGTGGTGGCATGCTGCTGCTGACCTCGGCACTGGCCATGCTCAACGCCCAGCCCGCTGAGGCCAAGTCGAACCAGGAAGAAATGAGCGATGCCGCCGCCCGTGCCAGCATTGCAGTGGTCCCACTGACCATTCCGTTGCTGACCGGTCCGGCGACCATGTCCACAGTGGTGATTTATGCCGAAAAAGCCAAAACCATCTGGCAACTGAGTGCCCTGGTCGGCTACGGCGTGGTGGTGGCGATTGCCACGGCGCTGTGTTTTTCGCTGGCACAACCCATTGCCAAGGGGCTTGGCAAAACCGGCATCAACGTCATGACCCGACTGATGGGATTGATATTGGCCGCTCTGGCCGTCGAAGTGATGTCAGACGGGCTGATCAAACTGTTTCCGGTACTCGGAAAGTAAGGGGGCGCATGTCCGGTCGCGGTCATGTCAGCGCTTCCGTGTGAGAATCGCGCAACCAAATACCATCAGGACCGATTCATGCAGCGTCGCACGACCAAAATTGTTGCCACTTTAGGCCCCGCATCCAGTGATCCAGCCCTGCTTGAGCAGATGATTCGCGCCGGTGTCAACGTGGTGCGGCTGAATTTCAGCCATGGCACTGCGCAAGATCACATTGACCGTGCCCGCATGGTGCGCGAGGCTGCTGCCCGCGCTGGCCACGAAGTGGCCATCATGGCAGACTTGCAGGGTCCGAAAATCCGTGTTGGCAAATTTGCCGAAGGGAAGGTGTTTCTGGAACCCGGCCAGACATTTGTCATGGACGCATCGCGCACCGAACTCGGCGACAGCAGCTGCGTCGGTCTGGACTACAAGGCACTGCCACGCGAGGTCAAGCCCGGCGATGTGCTGCTGTTAAATGACGGACTGATCGTCATCGTCGTCGATGAGGTGCGTGGGGAGGCGATTCACACCACGGTCAAGCTCGGTGGTGAGTTGTCCAACAACAAGGGCATCAACAAGCAGGGTGGCGGTCTGTCCGCCCCGGCTCTGACCGGCAAAGACATGGACGATATCCGCACTGCCATGAGCTTCAAGGCCGACTATGTGGCAGTGAGTTTTCCGAAAAGCGCCACCGATATGGAAATGGCGCGCCAACTTTGCAATGTTGCTGCCGAGGACGGCCACCAACCCGGACTGATCGCCAAGATCGAGCGGGCGGAAGCGATTCCCAAACTTGAGGAAATATTGCTGGCCAGCGATGGCATCATGGTGGCCCGCGGCGATCTGGCGGTTGAAGTGGGCAACGCCTTGGTGCCTGGGCTGCAAAAGCGCATGATCAAACTGGCACTGGAGCACGACCGGGTGGTGATTACTGCCACCCAAATGATGGAGTCGATGATCACCAACCCGGTGCCGACCCGCGCCGAGGTCAGCGACGTGGCCAACGCCGTGCTGGACGGAACCGATGCCGTGATGTTGTCAGCCGAGACTGCCGCTGGCAAATATCCGCTGGAAACCGTGATCGAAATGGCCAAGATTTGCCTTGCTGCCGAAGCCGGTCGGCAGCTCAAGTTTGAAGCTGACTTTGTCGGCATCAAATTTACCCGCATTGACCAGACTATCGCCATGGGCGCGCTGTTTACCGCCCATCACCTGGGTGCCAAAGCCATCGTGGCCCTGACCGAAAGCGGCTCATCTGCACTCTGGATGAGCCGTCACCTGATTCGGGTGCCGATCTACGCGCTGACTTCCAAAATCGCCTCACAGCGCAAGATGACACTCTACCGCAACGTTCGTCCGCTGCTGATTGACACCAGCACCGATCGCGACACCGCTCTGGCGCAAGCTGCGAGTGATCTAAAAAAGCGTGGCATTGTTCAGTCTGGCGATGTCTATGTCATCACTTGCGGCGAGCCCATGGGTTCTTCTGGCGGGGCCAACCTGCTCAAGATTTGCCGGGTCGGGTAAGCCGCGTCGGCCCCGACCGTCAGGTGCCATGCCAGGGGCTTTGGCTGCGTGTTGCGCAGCATGCTGGCTTGGAGGGAGCTGCAAATAGTCAACTTCTGTCAAAAAAGTGCGCGACTTGCATTAACACAGGACTAGAATTTGGCGGTTGTTGGATCTGTGTCTCTGGTTTCAACAAGTACGGCCCGAATATTTTTGTTCCTTGCTTGTGGTCAACCAAAACATGAGATCTTTCCACAAAGTTCACCTGATGC
>JAIFMA010000139.1 GCA_020048795.1 Rhodoferax sp. | reverse complement strand
CTCAAACAACAGCGCCAGGAGAGACGCGACCATCTTTACAGCGTGGTCCGCGATGTGATGTTGCGCAGCGAGGTGCTGGCATCGCACTACAAGTTCAAGGTGCTGTCGCTCGACACCCAAGGACGCCAGTTTCTCATCATGATGGATCTGGTGGCCGACAAAAACCTGCGTCCTGACCAGTTGACGGCGATTGAACACCTGATCGGGGGCACCGCGGCCCAGCGGCATGAGTTGCTGGTCAAGGCAGTGTACTGGCGCCAAACCGAACAGCCGGTACCGGCGGCACCAGCACAGCCGGTTGCGCATGCAAGCCCACCGGCAGCCGGGCCAACGCCGGCGCCGACACCGATCGTGCAAGACCAGGAGGCCCCCACACCCAGAGGCCGCGGCGGGGCCAAAAAGCCCGGCCGGTCAACCGGTGCCAGCCGCGCCAGCCAAGGCGGCCAGCGGCGAAACGCGAGTGTCGGGGCTGCGCAACACTGCCGCCATGAGTGGCTTTGAAGACACCCAGTTGCTTGAACCCGACGACACGGCCTCACCCTTGAGCAGCACCCAGTTCGGCGACCTGTGAATCAAGCCATGACTCGCAAGCGCCGTGCCTGCAGGTTCAGTGCCCGTCAAAATCTACCAGGGTAAACAGCGGCAGCCCAGTGCCGCGCAGTTTGGCTGAACCACCGAGTTCGGGCAGATCAACAATAGTGGCCCCCTCGGTGACGATGGCACCGAGCTTTTCCAGCAGTTTTTTGCCTGCCATCATGGTGCCGCCGGTGGCAATCAGGTCGTCAATCAGCAGCACGCGCTGGCCGGGTTTGACAGCATCGGTGTGCAGTTCCACCGTCGCGCTGCCGTACTCAAGCGCGTAAGTCTCTTGCACCGTGGTGAACGGCAATTTGCCTTTCTTGCGAATGGGCACAAAACCAAGCCCCAGTTCGTAGGCCACGACGGCACCCAGAATAAAGCCACGTGCATCCAGCCCGGCCACCACATCAGGGCGACGATCAGGCTCCATGTAGCGGTGCACAAAGGCATCGATCAGCACCCGAAAAACCTTCGCATCCTGCAGCAGCGGTGTGATGTCACGAAACTGCACGCCGGGGGCAGGCCAATCCAGCACCGTGCGGATGTGGTCACGAAGGTATTGGTTAACACTGATGTTTTGCATGAATGACCCCGGAAAGCTGTGGCCCCGATTGTGCCCGGTCGGCAGACTCAACCCTTGAGCAAATGGTGCTCCGCATGGCTGATCGGGGCAGCCTTGCCAGACAGCACCAGCACATCACCCTCCATCAGCACCAGTTCGGGGGTCAGGGTCATGACCTGCCCACCCTTGCGCCGCAAACTGACCAGTTGCACCCCCAAAGAGGTGAGAGCCAGCTCACCCAACTGGCGGCCAATCGCTTTGGCGTGCCGCGGCAGGCTCAGCGAATTCAGCCGCTCCTGCTGCAACTCATCGGTGGTGCCATCATCGGCACCACGAAAAAAACCCCGTAGCAGTTGGTAGCGGGCATCGCGCTGCTCCTGCACCAGGCGGATCACCCGGCGCATGGGTACCCCGACCAGTGCCAGCGCGTGGCTGGCCAGCATCAAGGAGCCTTCGATGGCCTCGGGAACCACTTCGGTGGCACCGGCCCTTTGCAGCAGTTCCAGGTCATGGTCGTCCTGCGTGCGCACGATGACCGGCACCTGGGGTGCATGCGCGTGGCTGTGGGACAGCACTTTCAGGGCACTGGCGGTTTCCAGGTAGGTCACCACCACGGCACTGGCACGCGCCAAACCCGCGGCCATCAGCGCCTGTAGTCGCGCTGCGTCACCAAACACCACCGAGTCTCCGGCAGCGGCAGCCTGACGCACCCGGTCCGGGTCGAGGTCAAGTGCCATGTAGGGGATGTGCTCCTGGTCCAGCATACGCGCCAGATTCTGACCGCAGCGCCCAAAACCGCAAATGATCACATGTTTGTTGGTTTTGATCGACTGGCGGGCAATGGTGGTCATTTGCACCGACTCCATCAGCCATTCATTGCTGACCAGGCGCAGCACCAGCGCGCTGCTGTGCATGATGATGAAGGGGGTGGCCAGCATGGACAACACCATGGCGGCCAGGATCGGGTTCAGCAACTCAGGGGGGATCAGGGCGTGGGTCTGGGCCAGCGCCAACAGCACAAAACCAAACTCGCCGGCTTGCGCCAGATACAGACCCGTGCGAAGCGACACCCCCATGCTGGCACCAAAGCCGCGTGTGATCAACGTCATCAGGGCCGCCTTGAACAACACTGGCAGGATCACCAGCACCAGCACCAGTGGCCAGCGCTGCAGCACCAGCCGCCAGTCCAGCATCATGCCGATACTGATGAAAAACAGGCCAAGCAGCACATCATGAAACGGCCGAATGTCGGTTTCCACCTGATGCTTGAACTGGGTCTCGGAAATCAGCATGCCGGCAATAAAGGCACCCAGCGCCAGGCTCAGCCCAGCCAGTTCAGTCAACCAGGCCAGGCCGAGCGTGACCAGCAACAGGTTCAGCACAAACAGCTCTTCGCTCGTGCGCCGCGCCACCAAGGTCAACCACCAGCGCATCACGTGCGGGCCACCCACCAGCAGCAGCGTGATCAGCGCGATGGCCTTGAACAGCGCAAGCGTCATGGTGCCGACCAGTTCATTGGCAGAGGCACCCAAGGCCGGAATCAGCACCAGCAGTGGTACCACGGCCAGATCCTGAAACAGCAGCACACCCATCACGCGCTTGCCATGTTCGCTCTCCATCTCAATGTGTTCAGTCATCAGCTTGACCACAATCGCGGTACTACTCATGGCCAGCGCGCTGGAAATGGCCAGCGCCGACTGCCAGCTCATGCCCCACAGCGTGGGTGCCAGCCAGGCCAGGCCCAGACTGGCCAAAGTGGTGATCACGATGGTCAGTACCACCTGGAACAGGCCCAGACCAAAAACATGGTTGCGCATGGCGCGCAGCTTGGGCAGGTTGAACTCCAGACCAATCACAAACATCAGAAATACCACGCCAAATTCACCCAGATGGCGCACCCCCTCAGCGTTCTTGGCCAGGGCCAGGGCATTCGGGCCAATCACCACCCCGACGGCCAGGTAGCCCAGCATGGGCGGAAGTTTCAGATAGCGACACGCCACCACCCCCAGCACGGCGGCCAGTAAATACAGAAGGGTCAGGTCAAGTGGATCCACCCCCTGATGCTAACCATCATCGGGATTCCCTGGCAGGTGGGCTGACCGATAAAATGTGCTGATGATGACATCGCCTACTCTTTCGCCCACGCTGGATGCCACACGGGCCGTGGCGCTGGCGCAGGAAACCCTGGACATTGAGGCCGCCGCCATTCTGGCTATCAAGCGCCATGTGGGCCAGGATTTTGTGCAAGCGGTACGGCTGATGCTGGGCGTACGTGGCCGGGTGGTGGTGATGGGCATGGGCAAGAGCGGCCATATTGGCCGCAAGATCGTGGCCACACTGGCTTCCACCGGTACCCCGGCCATGTTTGTGCATCCGGCCGAGGCCAGTCATGGCGATCTGGGCATGATCCAGACCCTGGACCTGGTGCTGGCCATTTCCAACAGTGGTGAATCCGACGAGCTCAACGCCCTCCTGCCCCTGATCAAGCGACTGGGTGCGCCGCTGATTGCCATGGCCGGCGATGCCAGCTCCACGCTGGCACGCCACGCCGACGTGTTTTTGAACAGCGGTGTTGACAAGGAAGCCTGCCCACTGAACCTGGCACCCACGGCCAGCACCACCGTGCAACTGGCACTGGGTGACGCGCTGGCAGTGGCCTTGCTCGATGCCAGGGGCTTTCGGGCCGAAGACTTTGCCCGTTCGCACCCGGGCGGCGCACTTGGGCGCAAGCTGCTCACCCATGTCAGCGATGTGATGCGCACCGGTGATCAGGTACCGCGGGTAGGTCTGGCCGCGTCCTTCAGCGACCTCATGCGTGAAATGAGCGCCAAGGGTCTGGGGGCCACGGCTGTGGTGGACGATGAGGGGGCGCTGCAAGGCATCTTTACCGACGGTGATCTGCGCCGTCTGGTTGAAAAGGGCATTGACTTGCGCAGTGCTACCGCCCGGCAAGTGATGCACCCCAAACCCAGCAGCGTGCGTTTTGACGCCCTGGCCGTGGAAGCGGCAGAGTTGATGGAATTGCGCCGCATCACCAGCGTGCTGGTGCACGATGCTGACGGAAAACTATGTGGTGCGCTCAACAGCAACGACCTGATGCGGGCCAAGGTGATCTGATGACACCGGTGCTCAACTTCCCGCCAGAACTGTTGCTCAGGGCGCAAGATATCCGCGTGGTGTTCTTCGACGTGGATGGTGTACTGACCGACGGCGGCCTGTACTTTTCGGAGCATGGCGAGACCCTCAAGCGCTTCCATACCCTTGACGGGCATGGCTTGAAGCTGCTGCAGCGTGGCGGCATCACCCCGGCGGTGATCACTGGTCGCGACTCCAAGCCCTTACGCCTGCGCCTGGCGGCTTTGGGCGTGACGCATGTGCATTACGGTACCGAAGACAAACGTCCTGCCGCCGAAGCCACGCTGCAAGCGCTGGGACTGGACTGGTCGCAGGCTGCGGCAATGGGCGACGACTGGCCCGACCTGCCCATGCTGAGGCGCTGTGCGTTTGCCTGTGCGCCCCCCAACGCGCAGGCTGAAGTGCTTGCCGTAGCGCACCATGTGACGCAGCGCCAGGGCGGCTTTGGGGCCGTGCGCGAGCTGTGTGATCTGCTGCTGGTGGCCAGTGGTCGCTACGCGCAGCTGTTGCAGGAATCGCTGACGTGATGAACCTGCTGCGCCAGACCTGGGACCGCCTGACCCTGTACCTGCCGGTGTTCTTGATGGGCCTGCTGGCCATGGCCACTTACTGGCTGGTGCGAAGCACACCCATGGCCGCACCACCCGGACCAGCACCGGCGGCACAACATCTGCCCGACTATTTCATGCGCAAATTTTCTGTCAAGACCTTCGATGCACAAGGTCGACTCAAAAGCGAAGTCACGGGCGTTGAAGCGCGCCATTTCCCCGATACCGATGCCCTCGAGATCGAACAGGTGCGTATTCGCTCGTTTGATGTTCAGGGCCACCTGACCACCGCCACGGCACGCCGGGCCATCACCAATGGGGATGCGTCAGAAGTCCAGTTGATCGGGGGGGCGCAAGTAGTGCGTGAACCGCCGCAAGGTGCGGCCGGGAAAAATCAGCCCACCATGCGCTTTACCGGTGAGTATTTGCATGCTTTCATGAACACCGAGCGTGTCAAATCCCACCAACCGGTCGAACTGATCCGCGGCAAGGACCGTTTTACCGCCGACAGCATGGACTTTGACAACAAGCAGCGAGTGATGCAACTGCAAGGGCGGGTCAGAGGCGTGCTGATGCCTGTTGCGACACCCTGACCCACTTTCTGAACACCATGAACAAACTCGTCCTGATCACCGGTGCCTCCAGTGGTATTGGCCAGGCATTGGCCTTGCACTACGTCCGCCAGGGCCATCGCCTGGCCTTGGTGGCACGTCGGACGGATGTCATTCAATCATGGCTCAACGCCCATGAAATAAGCGCTGACAGCTATCAAATTTACAGCGCTGACGTATCGGATGTGAGCAGCATGGCCACCTGCGCACTACACTGCATGGCGCACCAGGGCGTACCCGACGTGGTGATTGCCAATGCGGGCATCAGCATCGGGGTTGATTCCTCGCGGCGCGAAGACCTCGACGTGATGGCGCGTGTGGTAACGACCAACGTGATCGGCGTTGCAGCCACGTTTGGACCGTTTATCAATGCCATGGTGGCGCGCGGTACCGGCACCTTGGTAGGAATTGGCAGCGTTGCAGGCATCCGTGGTCTGCCGGGCCATGGTGGCTATTGCGCCAGTAAGGCGGCAGTGATCAGTTACTGCGAAAGCCTGCGTGGCGAGTTGCGTTCCACCGGCGTCAAGGTAGTAACCATCTGCCCCGGCTACATTGCCACGCCGCTGACACAAAACAATGCCTACAGCATGCCGTTTTTGATGCGGCCTGAAGCCTTTGCCGAGCAAGCCTTCAAGGCCATTGAGGCGCAGGTCAGCTACCGCGTGATTCCCTGGCAGATGGGCGTGGTGGCCAAGTTGCTGCGCCTGTTGCCCAACGGGCTGTTTGACAAGGCCTTTGCCGGCCGACCCCGCAAGCCACGCGCAACGGATCAATAGTTTGTCGTACCCACCGCTGGTGGCTCAGTTCTGCCAGGGACTGTAGCCCTCAGGCAATGCGTAGGTCATGGGTGAGCCGCCGTAATTGGGCACAATGGCACGGGCCTTCAGGTAGGGTGCCACCCATTCGGCACTGGTCTGCACGGCTGTGGAATGGGCATCACCCGGCTTGATGTTCATGCCCTGATTACTGCCAGGCTTGCCGTCAATCCACTCACCATTCTTGCTGTGGTAAAACTTGCCGTTGTCCAGGTCGATGGCAAAGCCGTAGCGCACCGAGCCTTTGTCGGCATCGCGCTTGCGTACATTGACCAGCACGCCACTCTGGATGGTTTTGCTCCACACCCCCAGGGTGATCACGGTCGGCTCGATGCCAACAATTTGTGCATAGTTCAGCGTTTGCTCAAAATACCATTTACCACTGTTGTGGCGAGTGGCCGGCTGCTTGTCCCAGGCAATGTCGGACTCGGGTGCAGGGGCCGGTTGTGCCGGTGCAACGGGTTTGGGGACACTGCCGCCAGGGGCCGCCACGGTGGACAGCATGGCCTGCAACTCCTGGGTGCGGCGGTTGCTGTAGCGGGTGACACAAACCGTCTTGGAGTAGTCACGCAACAGTGCCTGAAACCACTTTTCGCGGTTTGACTCCTTGTTGTCGAGCCGGCAGGTGGCATCGCGCTCCTTGAGCCAGGCGCGTTGTGCGGTCCGCAGCGATTCTTTGCCGCCGTCGTCGAGCTTGCCCATCAGCTCTTTGTAAGAACGGTTGATTTGCGCATCGGCATCGCGCAAATCCTGGCCCACACACTGGGCGATTTCGTCATTGCTGCGCGGGTCGTCGCAGGGGGCAGCGGCCGCGCTGCTCACCAGCGGTGACAGGCCGATACAAAGAGCCAGCAGACGGGCAGACATCGTTTGATTCATGGGTTCCTCCAGGTAATAGATGAGATGGTCAGGGAATGGCTTGGCAAGCTAACAGCCCGTCAGCAGTTGCCGTGGCAATGCGATGGCGAACTTCGGGGTCCTGGAGCGCCAGTTCGTCATTGCGGTTGACGATCAGGCCAGCTTCCAGCAACACCGCCGCGGTCGATGCCGTTTTTAACACCACCAGATCGTCAAAATAATAAACACCCGCAGCGGGGTCAGCCCACTCCCGGTTCTCGCCAGCGATCGGTTCGGCATGGTGCGCGGACGGCTTCAGGCCGACCTTCAGCAGGGCTGATCCAATGGCGCGGGCGCAGGCCAGGCTCTGCTGTGGCATCGGGTTCAGGCGTGAGACAAACAGTGAAAAACCCGAAAACCGGTCGGAATAACGCTGCTGCGTGCCTTGCCAGACCCAGCGGTCAAAGTACTTGAGCTGGGCCGAATCATGGTGTAGCGACAGAAAAAAACTGGCCTGTGCGGCATCCGCCGCCTGGGTGCGTGCCGTCAGGACCGTCATGTGTCCGTCCTCACCAATCAGTACACTGGGGTGCTGGCGCTGCGCCAGCACCTGCGCCAGGCTGCGACCCAGCGCCTGGTTGAAGACAAACTCAGGCACCCCTCTGGCACTGATACTGCCCGGGTGGGCCAAGGAGTGCCCAATGTCGATGGCCACCCGAGGGCTCGCCTGCGCTCCCGCCAGGCAAGCTGCCAGCAAGGTGACCCAACCAACGGCTCGCAGATACCTCAGTGCTTGCATGGGTCCCGGCACGGCCTGTGTCAAGTCCGGCAGGGGCTCAGATCGCGCACCCGCGTACCGCTCGGGTTGCCCCATTCACCATTGGGTTGCCGGTACACACGAATCTGCCACTCCCGCGTGCAGTCGACAGGGTGCACCGCATCCCACCTGAAGGTGTAGCGAGCCACTACCGGAAAACTCAGCGACTGTGCGTTGTGCCATTTGAAGGCGGGTGTTTCGGGGATGCGCAGCTCGACCAAGCCCCCCACCACAAGATGCCAGTCGCCTGCAAAAGCGCGCTCAGGCGTCTGGCGGGCGATCACCAAAAGTTGGTCGTTGTCAGGTTGTGGCAAGCCCTCATACCGGTTGAAGGTAACCAGGTCGCGCACATGCACCCAGCGCCCTGCACTGTGGCGGTACACTGCCAGGCCACCGACCACCAGCACCGCCTTGGGAAAATCAGGCAAGCTGGCATCGCGGCGCACCAGGTAACCACGCTGGAAATACCAGGTCTGTTCGCTGGCTTTGAACGTCAGTTCACCTTGTTTACCCTGCGTCATATCAACCGACTGGATGCCTTTGCCATTGCCTCGAATACGGCTGGCAATCTCGTCGTCAGGGGGTGGTGCGGCACCCGGCCGGGTTTGTGCCAACGCCGTGCAGGCACACATCAACGCAAAAACCAACCCTGCAGAAAAGCATCGGTGACAGCTTCGAATCATGGTCAACCCCTCCTGGTAGCAGCAATGAGGCCAAATCATATCGGCCCCCAACCCGGCTGCGCACACTTTTTTCCCTGGCTGCCGGCTTGGTCTGGGCCAGTTCAGCAACAAGCGTTGTGATGCTGCAACGCCACGCGGATAACCCAGCAGCCGGGTCAAGTCCCCACAACAAAAAGGGCCCCGAAGGACCCTTTTGTTGTCAGGCCAAAGCCTGAACCATGCAGTGAATGCTTAGTAGCTGCTACGGCCACCGCCGTAACCACCACCACCGCCACCACCGGAGCGACCACCGCCAGCGCCGCCGCCGTAGCCGCCGCCACCCGAGCGACCACCACCGGCACCACCGCCGTAACCACCACCACCGCCGCCACCGCCAAAGCCGCCGCCACCAGAGCGGGGAGGACGGGGCTCCATGGGGCGGGCTTCGTTGACCACCAGGCCACGGCCACCAAATTGTTGACCATTCATGGCGTTGATGGCCGTTTGCGCCTCAGCGTCATTACCCATTTCGACAAAACCGAAACCCTTGGAGCGGCCGGTGTCACGTTCCATCATGACTTTGGCGCTGGTGACGGTACCGTGGGCGGCGAATGCTTGTTGCAGATCATCATCACGGAAAGAATAAGGCAGGTTGCCTACGTAAAGTTTGTTGCCCATGCTAGGACTCCTCAAAATAACTCAAAACGCGATGGAGTCCATAACCGCAATCAACAAACCATTGAAATTAGCGCAGACGCGAAACTGACATTCACCGCAAACCGTATATCACTTTTGAAAAGCAATACGAGGCGCATGATACGACAAGTTTTTGTTTTTCAACAACTATTTTGTTCACGATCAAAAAATGCGTTGGTTTGTGGTGTCTTGGGTTGAGTTTGGCACTTTTCCTTGCTCTGCCACAGCCTCATCCGGGTCTTCATAGTGGCGCCACTGCCGCATGGCATTGCGCATGGTCAGCACCTGGCGCTCGAAAACCGGGCAGGTATCACACAGTTTCATGTGGACAGACAGCGCCAGGCGTTCGCGCCAGGGCAGGTGGCGGTCTTCGCGCGCAATCACCAGCGCGGTGACTTCTTTGCAGGTTCGGTTAAACGGCATCATGGCGTGGCGGGTTTGGCAAACCAGTTGAGCTCCAGGCACACACGCAAGCGCAAACGGGCCCGGTGCAGTTGCACATACAGGTTGGTCGGTGTCAGGTTCAAGTCCTTACAAATATCTTCCACCGACAGTTCCAGCCATTCCCGCATCAAAAAAAGACGCCCCTGCATGGTGGGCAGTTTGCTTGCGCAGGCTTCCATGATGACCATGAACTGGCGGCTGCGCAGATCTTGCTCGGGATTGCCCCAGTCGGCCGGTGCCTCGGTGAAATGGCCATCGGTCTGGTAGGCGATCCAGTCCAGCGGGTCGGTTTCGTCGTCCTCACTGGCAGCACTGCTGCTGACCTCTCGGCCATGCTGGCGCAACAGATCGATGATCTTGTGCTTGAGAATGCCCACCAGCCAGCTCTTGAGTTGCGAGCGTTGCGCAAAGGCCTGCGGCCTGGCCAGTGCAGCCATCACGGTTTCAGACACCGCGTCTTCGGCCCAGGTCGGATTGCGCAGTTGCAAATGGGCGAACTTCAGCAAGTAATCGTGCAAGTCAACGATTTGCTGTTCGAAGTCGGGCACACTGGATGGGGGCATGGCATGGACGTAGATTGAGAAAAATCAAAAATAGTCGGTCAGACCTGTAAGAAACGGGCTTCTGGCCTGACTAAATCATAACCAGCGTGCAAGATACCGAATCCGGGTCTGGCCGCTGGTTAATCCAACCTCAATTTTTACCTGGAGCTTTCTAATGAACCAACGTGCCCTGATTGCCAGCGCTGCTGCTTCCCTCATGTCTTTGGCCCTGGTGGCCGGCCCTGCCGCCGCTGCCGAAAAAGAAAAATGCTTTGGCATTGCCAAGGCGGGTCAAAACGACTGTGCCAGCATCTCTGGTGTGCATTCCTGTGCTGGTCAAAGCAAGGTGGATATGGACAAGGGCGAATGGAAATATGTCGCCAAGGGCACCTGCAAGGACATGAAGGGCCTGTCGATGGACGAAGCCAAAGCCATGGTGAAGAAGATCTGATTTTGCCAAGCCACAGTTTGTAAAACCGGTGCGCCACCCGAGCATGCTGAACCCATCCGCTGACGATACCGCCAGCCAAGGCACAGCGCAGCCAGCAATTGCGGTGGGCATCGGCTGGCGCCACCCGCATTACGCCGAACTGCTGGCCCGCCTGCCAGCCCTGGATTTTCTGGAAGTGCATTCCGAGAACTTCTTTGGCGCGGGGGGTGCGGCCCTGGCGGTGCTGGAGCAGGGGCGCTGCCACTATCCGGTCAGCCTGCACGGGGTTGGCCTGTCGCTGGGTTCGGCTGCCGGGCTGGACCCCTGGCATCTGGATCAACTGGCGCAACTGGTGCAGCGCATCGACCCGGTGCGGGTCAGCGACCACGCCAGCTTTGCGCGCGGCCGCTGGCCGGGCGCGATGGGCGAGCAAACCATTCACGCCGCCGATCTGCTGCCGATTCCCTTCAGCACCGAGGCGCTGAACACCCTGTGTGCCAACGTGCAACAGGTGCAAGACCGGTTGCAACGCCGCTTCATGGTGGAAAACCTCTCGGCTTACTTGCGTTGGCTGCCCCAGCCGGACGAGGCGCTGTGGTCCGAGACCGACTTTTTAAACACGCTGGCGGCGCGCACCGGATGTGCGTTGCTGGTTGATGTCAATAATATTTATGTCAATGCGCTCAATGCCCGCATTCATGGTGCCTTGGGCGACCCGCTGCAACACTGCATGGCCTGGCTGGCGCAAATCGCGCCGCAGCATGTGAGTGAGATCCATCTGGCCGGGCATTGCCATGTGCGGCCGCAGCCAGGTGAAGACGCGCTGGCCGAGATCGTCGTTGATGACCACGGTAGCCGCGTGTGTGCCGAGGTCTGGCAAATTTACCGCCACGCCATCAGCCGCTTTGGTGCCGTGCCAACGCTGATCGAGTGGGACACCGACCTGCCCGCGCTGGATGTGCTGCTTGATGAAACCCGGCTGGCCCGACAGGAGGCCACGGCCTGCCTGCGTAGCCAGCTCGCAGCAGGCGGTTCAACCGCCACCGCCATGCCCGGAGTTGCGCCGCCTGACCGGGTGCTGGCATGAGCCGGCTGGCCGCGCAGCAGCAAGCATTGCTGGCCTTACTGTTTGACTGGCCAAACGATTCTGCTCTTAATCATATAGCTGCTTACGCAGACAGCACCTGGGCTAGAGGCCAAAAAGTCTATCAAGCCAATGGCCACGCGTTGAGCAGCAGTGCGCTGCGCGCGGCCTATCCGGTGCTGGTGCAATTGCTGGGCGACAAGAGTTTTGAGGCTCTGGCACGCGCCTTGTGGCATGCCCAGCCGCCACTGCGCGGCGATGCAGCGCAATGGGGTGGTGCGCTGGCCGAATTTGTTCGCGCCAGCGATCAACTCGCTGATGAGCCCTATCTGGCCGATGTGGCAAGGCTGGAAT
>JAIFMA010000181.1 GCA_020048795.1 Rhodoferax sp. | reverse complement strand
GGTCCTGGCGCAGGTCGTTCAGGGTCTGGCCCGGCAGCGCGTACATCAGGTCGAGGTTAAAGGTATCAAACACCTGGGCCGCCTCGTGCACCGCAGCCAGCGCCTGGGCAGCGTCATGAGCCCGGCCCAGGGTTGCCAGAAAACCATCATTGAAGCTCTGTACGCCGACCGATAGTCGCGTGATGCCGGCATCTCGAAAGGCTCGAAAGCGGTCTTTCTCGAATGTGCCGGGGTTGGCTTCCAGGGTAATTTCGGCATCTGCTGCCAGGCGTACACGCGCCCGGACACTGCTCAGCAGTCGGTCAATGGAGGGTGGCGAAAACAGGCTGGGGGTACCCCCACCGATAAAAACGGTGTGGACGCTGCGGCCCCAGATCAACGGAAGCGCCGTCTCCAGGTCAGCCATCAGCGCGTCGATGTAGCGCTGTTCGGGCAACTCAGTGGCGCGTACGGCATGTGAATTGAAGTCGCAATACGGGCATTTTTGCAGGCACCAGGGCAGGTGCAGATACAGCGACAAGGGCGGCAAAGCGCCCAGTTGCAGCAGGCCCGGGCGCATGCTGTGCTGAATATCGCGCGGCGCTACCGTTGCCTCGGGGATTGGTGAAACCGGCTCGATCGGGATCATGGTCTGGCGCGCTGCGCTGGCCGTGACGACATCGGTCACAGCCAGCGCTCACGCATCAGTGCCACCATGGCGGCTGCTGCGCGGCCACGGTGGCTGTTGGCGTTTTTCACCTCGACGGGTAACTGGGCAAAGGTCTGGCCGAACGCCGGGATGAACATCACCGGATCAAAACCAAAGCCGTTGCTGCCCACTGGCTCCTGGGCAATTTCACCCACCACACGGCCTACCGCTACCAGTGGCTCGGGGTCTTCTGCACTGCGCAACGCCACCAGCGTGCTGACCATGGCGGCGCGGCGATGGGCGAGGCCCTGCATTTGTTCCAGCAGCGCGCGCACATTGTTGTCATCACTCTTGGGATAACCGAACTGGGTGGCGTAAAAAGCGGTCTGCACGCCGGGCAAACCACCGAAGGCATCGACGCACAGCCCGGCATCGTCGGCCAGGGCTGGCAAACCGCTGTGCCGGGCCGCGTGGCGCGCCTTGGCCAGGGCATTTTCGACAAAGGTGTGATACGGCTCTGGTGCCTCGTCAATACCCAGACTGCCCTGGGTGATCAATTCGAAACCCAGTGGTGCAAACAGGGTTTGCAACTCGGCCAATTTTCCGGGGTTGTTGGATGCCAATAGCATTTTCATAAAAAATAGGGCTCTAGCCCTTTCCTGGATTGCGCTAGTAGCTACTTATTCAGTAGCAAATTTCTGCTTCTGGATGAGTTCGCCAATACCCTTGTCAGCCAGCGACAGCAGGGTATCCATCTCGCTGCGGGTAAACGCCGCCCCCTCGGCCGTACCTTGCACTTCGACAAAATGGCCGCAAGCCGTCATCACCACGTTCATGTCGGTATCACAGGCTGAATCTTCCAGATACTCCAGATCCAGCAACGGCGTACCCTGCACGATGCCCACAGAAATGGCCGCCACCGCCTCGCGAATCGGCGACTGCAGCAGTTTGCCTTGACCGATCAGCCAATTCACCGCGTCCTGCGCAGCCACAAAAGCCCCGGTGATGGCGGCTGTGCGGGTGCCACCATCGGCCTGCAGCACATCGCAGTCCAGGTGGATGGTGCGTTCGCCAAGCAGCTTCAGATCAAACACGCTGCGCAAGGCCCGGCCAATCAGGCGCTGGATTTCCTGGGTGCGGCCAGATTGTTTGCCACGCGCCGCCTCGCGGTCGCTGCGGGTGTGAGTGGCACGCGGCAACATGCCGTATTCGGCCGTGACCCAGCCCTCACCGCTACCTTTTTTGTGACCGGGCACTTTTTCTTCAACGGAGGCGGTGCAAAGTACCCGGGTATGGCCAAATTCGATCAGCACCGAGCCCTCGGCGTGCATGGTGAAGTGGCGGGTGATGCGCACGGGGCGCAGGGCATCAAACGGGCGCGCGTTGGCGCGCAGGAATTCAGTCATCAGTCCACCTCAAAAAAATAAACTCAAACTTTACGTGCCGCTGTGCGGCGGATGGCTGCGTTGATTTCGGCAATCGAGCGTTCTATGGCCGCATCGTCGAAGTGTTCCACCAGGGTGTCAGGCCACTCGGCGTGGACGGTGGACGAATGGTCCGCCCGCCCAGCGGTGCCGACCGACGGGCCACCCCGCGTGGTGTCAAAACCATCGGGAGTTTCCCACTCAAAAGCCAGGCAGGTCACATTGTCAGAAGAGGCTCCACCCTGGCGCAGGGCTTTTTCAACCAGATCGGGCACCGCCAAGCTGACCGGCTTGCGGCACAAGTCCGACACGATATCGGCCTCAGCCACGGTTGACCAAAGACCGTCCGAGCACAGCATGATGCGGTCACCCTGCTGCAGCGACACCGGACCTTCGATCTTGAAAATTGGCCGAGTGGGTGAACCCAGGCAGGTAAACAGGACATTGCGGTTCAGCCGTTTGGCCACCCGGGTCTCGGGTGGTCGGCTCAGATTTTGTTCGATCAGCGAGTGGTCACGGGTTCGGGTCAGCAGGGCCTCACCGCGTAGCAAGTAAAAACGTGAGTCGCCGCAATGGGTCCAGGCCACGCTGCCGGCTTGAACCACGGCAATCACCACCGTGGTTCTGGGGCAATCGAGCATGCCCCGGTCGGTGCCATAACGCTGGATCTCCCGGTGTGCGGCCAGCAAGGCCTCGGACAAAAACGTGGTCACATCGGGCAACTCGGGTTGTGCCTGTTTCAAAAACAGGTCGGCCACAGCGCGCAAGGCAGTTTGTGCCGCCACCTCGCCCTCGGGGTGTCCACCCATGCCATCGGCCAAGATGAAAACAGCCGCATCGCGGGTGAAGCAGTAGCCCATCCGGTCTTCGTTTTGGGCCCGCCCACCCTTGCGACTGACCTGGAAAACTGAAAACTTCATACCGGCCTTTTGCCCAGGTCGGTTGCCTTGACCACCGTCTTTTTGGTCCCTTCAACCATATTGTCAAACTGCAAACGGACCTTTTCGCCGACACTCAGACGCGTGTATTGGCGCTCACCCACCCGGTTAAGTTCTTTTTGCAAGGCAAACACCGACTGCGGCCGCGACAGCGCGTCCAGGGCCATGCACCATTGCACCACTTCGATGAGGTTGTCTGAATACACCCCCTGCAAACGCTTGAGGGCCACCGCCATCCGGTCGGCCGGCGTGCGCTGGGGTGCCTCGCTGGGCGGAAAACCCTGCATGCAGGCGTACATGCAGGCACCGATGGCGTAAATGTCGGTCCAGGGGCCCATGGTGCTGTCACGCCGGTACATCTCCGGGGCGGCAAAACCGGGTGTGTACATGGGGCGGATGAAATTGCCCTCTTTGCTCAGCACCTCGCGGGCCGCGCCAAAATCAATCAGCACCGCCTTGTTTTCATCGGTAATGAAGATATTGGCCGGTTTGATATCCAGATGCAGCATCTTGTGCTGATGAACGATGCGCAGGCCGCGCAAAATCTCGTCAAAAAGTGACCGGATGGTGGATTCGCGGAACACTTTGGCCTGCTTGAGATCGCGTGCAGTGATGATGAATTCCTGCAGACTGGCACCCTCCAGGTAGTTCATCACCATATAAACCGTGTCGTTTTCCCGGAAGAAGTTCATCACACTCACCACCGAAGGGTGAGAAATCTGGGCCAGTGAACGGCCTTCCTCAAAAAAACTCTTCAGACCCAATCGGTACAGCGAGAGTTTGTCGGGTGGTACTTGCGGCGACAAGGCACCGGGTTCGCGGGTGGCCAGCGATGCTGGCAGGTATTCCTTGATGGCCACCTGCTGACCATCCGTGCCGGTGGCCAGATAAACCACGCCGAAGCCCCCCGCAGCAACCCTGCGGATGACCCGATAACCGCCTATCTGCGTGTCGGGTGGGAGAGGAGAGGGCTTGGACTTGGACATTTTTTCAATTGAAGTGCTTCAAGTGGCATCAGAACCGGGTTATTCTCGAATTCATTTCACTGAATAAGCAGCCCCATGTCAGTTTACAGCATGACCGGTTATGCCTGTGCCCAGCACAGCACCGCCAACAACACGCCGGAGCAAGAAAGCAAAAGCAGCACGGCCAGCCAGTTGGGCATCGAGATCCGCTCGGTGAATGGCCGTTTCCTTGATTTGTCATTTCGTTTGCCTGAAGAACTCCGGTCTTTTGAGCCGGCCCTGCGCGAAAAGCTCGGCGCACGGCTCAAGCGCGGCAAAGTCGAATTGCGGGTATCCATTGAAAGCAGTGTGCCGGCCCTGGTGGCCGAACCTTCGATACGGCTGTTGCAACGGCTCAACGCCATTCAGGACAACGTCAAAGCCTGGCTACCTGATGCCCGCGCCTTGAGTGTTGCCGAAGTCATCGGGCTCGGCAGTCGCGACCCCACGGCTGAGCACGACTGGCAGCAGGAACTGGTTGGGCTGACCGAGACCGCGCTGCAGGCCTTGATGACAGCGCGCGAACGCGAGGGTGCCCGGCTGGCGCTGATGTTGCTGGACCGGATTGGCCAGTTGCGCACCTTGTCGACCCAGGCGGCACCGCTGATTCCGCAACTGGTGGCACAGCAGCGCCAGCGCTTCATGGACCGCTGGGCCGAAGCCATGTCGCTGACGGACGGCACCCCCATGCCCGAGATGGCGCACGACCGCGCCTTGGCCGAAGCCACTGCGTTTGCCATTCGCATTGATGTGGCAGAAGAGCTGACCCGGCTGGCCTCACATCTTGACGAGCTTGAACGGCTGGTCAACCAGGGCGGCGAGATCGGCAAACGGCTGGACTTCCTGATCCAGGAGTTGCACCGCGAAGCCAATACGCTGGGCTCAAAATCTGCCGCACTGGAGCTGACGCGCATCTCGGTCGATATGAAGGTGCTGATCGAGCAGATGCGTGAACAGGTGCAGAATATTGAGTAATGAAACCGGCTCACGAGAATAAATACGGAATCAATGACCTGAAATACCAATGGCGTAAGCCCCAAGAAGGCGGCATGCCTGGTCGTGTTTCTGGCAGGACATAGACAAGGCCGGTGGCGCCCACAAATGCTGGATGAACAACGTTTTAAAGTAGTCAACCGGTACGTTGATGCAGTCATAGGTGATTCGGTTGTCGAGTGGCGTTGCCGTGGCCAATCGCTCGGGGCGTGATGCTCGCTTTTGTTGCAGGTGATCACCGGATGCAAGGAAAGGGCTGTATCGTAGTCAATCCACAAGATTCCCTTGCCCTGCATATCTCGGTCTAGAAACTCAACAAAACGGCCTGCTGGAGTGGTGCGTTCGATGGGGAGAATAGCGGACAGCTTGCGTTCGCCAATACCCGAAACTGAATGATCACCGATTGCTGATCCAATCAAGGCAGGTGCGGTGCCGACCAGTTCTTCATCGGTTTGAAAAAATTAGACCATGGCCTCTTTTTTGTCCAAGACAATGAATGGCATACCCCCGTTGTTGCCTGAATCAACGACCCAGGCCAAGATATTCTGATCGTCCGTGGATCGGTCTTCATTTTCAGCTTGGGTCAATGAACCCCACTTCTCGTGTTTCGAATTGGCCGAGTCGGCAGGACATGCAGTGGCATAAAAGACGGCCAACCCGAACAACACATACTTGACTTGCGTTGACGCTTTTGGATCTGTCATTTGACAGACTAATGCGTTCCCCGTGTTATCAGTTTCGATCTTGCTTGCGGGGGCAAAGCGATGCAATGTAAGTAGCAGGCTTTATAGTGAAAGCCACAGGTTTGAAAACCACATTGTCACGAACTTGTCACGTCAGGCATTTTTCAAACCAACCAAATCAACGTAAGTGCTTGATTCAATTGGTAGGCGCGATTGGACTCGAACCAACGACCCCCACCATGTCAAGGTGGTGCTCTAACCAGCTGAGCTACGCGCCTGAGAGTATTCGAGACGGCAGAGTATAGCCGTAGTTAAAACCACTCTTGACCAATTCAAAATAATTTTCAAGTCTTGCACAGGTGATAATTAACGTTTACGTTCACGTTAACGGCAACAATTTTTGGGGATCATATGGATATTGCAGGCAAGGTTTTTGTTGTGACGGGTGGTGCTTCGGGCCTGGGCGCAGGGACGGCGCGCATGCTTGCTGACCAGGGCGGCACGGTCGTCATTGCGGACATGCAAATTGAAAAGGGCGAAGCCATTGCCGCAGAAATCGGTGGTGCATTCGTCAAGTGTGATGTCAGCATCGAATCCGACGCACAGGCTGTGGTTGCCAAAGCCACTTCCTTGGGCAAGCTGATGGGTCTGGTGAACTGCGCTGGTATTGCACCCGCCGAGAAAACTGTCGGGAAAAGTGGCGCACACGCCTTGACGGTTTTCAGCAAATGCATCACCGTCAATCTAATTGGCAGCTTCAACATGATCCGTCTATGTGCAGATGCCATGAGTAAAAACGCGCCGGAAACCACGGGTGAACGCGGTGTCATGATTTCAACGGCATCAGTGGCCGCTTACGATGGACAGATGGGACAAGCCGCGTACGCGGCTTCCAAAGGCGGCATTGTGGGTATGACGCTGCCAATTGCCCGTGACCTGGCACGCAATGGAATCCGCAACATGACCATTGCGCCCGGAATTTTTGGCACCCCGATGATGTTCAGCTTTCCCAAAGAGGTCCAGGACGTTTTGGCCGCCAGTGTGCCGTTTCCGTCACGTCTTGGAACACCGCAGGATTACGCCAAACTAGTCCGGCATATTTTTGAAAATGACATGCTCAATGGCGAGGTGATACGCCTCGATGGTGCCATCCGTCTGGCTCCCCGTTAGATTGGGGCCTGGCAACCGGGTGGATCTGGCCACCGATTTTCTACAATCGACGGATGTCCATCCCCCAAACTTTTGTCCAGGAACTGCTTGCGCGCGCTGACGTGGTCGAGATTGTGGGCCGTTATGTCCAGCTCAAAAAAGGTGGTGCCAATTTCATGGGGCTGTGTCCATTTCACAGCGAAAAATCACCCTCTTTTTCGGTTAGCCCGACCAAACAGTTCTACCATTGTTTTGGTTGTGGCAAAACCGGCAATGCCATCGGTTTTCTCATGGAACACGCTGGTATGAGCTTTGTCGAAGCGATTGAAGATCTGGCCCAGCAGTTTGGCATAAAAGTGCCGCAAGACGATGCCAGTCCGCAAGACCGTGCTCGCGCCGCCCAACAAAGACAAAAGCAACATACCTTGAATGATGTGTTGGAAAAAGCCTGTAGAGCCTATCAAAAACAACTCAAAACCGCACCACGAGCCGTGGCGTATTTCAAGGGCCGGGGCCTGTCTGGGGCAGTGGCGAAACAATTTGGACTGGGCTATGCGCCCGAAGGCTGGCGCAGTCTGGCCAGTGTTTTCTCCAGCTATGACGACCCGCTGCTGGTGGAAAGTGGTCTGGTTATCCTGAGTGAGGAAGAAGGTACCGAGGCCAAACGTTATGACCGTTTTCGGGACCGCGTCATGTTTCCGATTCGTAACATCAAAGGTGAGTGCATCGGTTTTGGTGGGCGTGTACTGGGCGATGACAAACCAAAATACCTCAACTCCCCAGAAACGCCCGTATTCAGCAAGGGTCGAGAACTCTACGGGCTCTTTGAAGCTCGCTCCGCACTGCGTGAACATGGCTACGCCCTGATCACCGAAGGTTATATGGACGTGGTAGCACTGGCGCAGTTGGGTTTCCCCAATGTTGTGGCCACGCTGGGTACGGCCTGTACGGCAGAGCATGTACAAAAGCTGTTTCGCTTTACTGATGCCGTGGTGTTCAGCTTTGACGGTGACAGCGCAGGCAGGCGTGCCGCACGCAAAGCACTCGACGCGGCATTGCCGCTGGCGACCGATGTTCGAAGCGTCAGGTTTTTATTTTTGCCATCGGAACACGACCCAGATAGCTTTATACGTGAACATGGCAAGGAGGCCTTCGCGCGCTATGTTAGCGAATCCGTGCCCCTGAGCCGCTTCATGCTTGATGCAGCGCGCGAGGGCTGTGATCTACATACGGCCGAAGGCCGGGCACATCTGGCCAGCAATGCCAAACCTCTGTGGGAAATGTTGCCGCTGGGTGCTTTGAAGCAGCAACAACTCAGCGAAATTGCCAATCTGGTGCAACTGTCAAGCCGCGAGCTCAACGACGTTTGGCATCCAGGCACAGGCAAACCTCGGCGAGAGCACCAGGAAAGCTACAACAAAAATAGCACCAAGACCAGTGAATACGAAGGCTATAGTCCAAAATATCGCAAAGTTGATGCGTCTGCAAGGCCGTCAGCAAACAGTCGTCTGCCCACCAGTCGCGCTGACCACGCCGCACGCATCCTGCTTGACAACATGGCAGCACTCGACACATTGTCTGTTGAAGACCACAACCTGCTGTGCAGCTTGAGTGCGCCCCACGGCCCCTTGTTTACCTGGATGGAAAGCCAGCTTCACGAACATGGCCCCCAACCCTGGGTAGCTTTGCGCGAAGGTTTGCAAGGCCATGAAAGTGAGACTTTTGCGTTAAACCTGATGGCCGGTTACGAACTCGGTGCCACCAACAACGATGCCGAGTCACACAGTGAGTTGCGCCATTTGCTCAACCGGATGTTGATCGAACAACTCAAGATTGACGAAACGCTGGCGATCGAGGCTGCCAAGGCCGACCCAAGAGCACTACAGCGCTACCGCGAGCTCCAGGCACGCCGATTGGTGCTGGAGGCAGCCGCCTGAACTAGGCAAGTGGCCCGGCACTGCAAAGAGGTATAATCCGAAGCTTTGCTCTGGCAAGCGCGACAGCAGCACCTCCGGACCCAGCCAATCGATGCCCACACTGCATCAGGCCAACCCACCGCTAGGACTGCACACCAAATGTTCGCCCACCCGTCTTGCCCGGCAAAGCCAGCCTTTCCCTAGCTTCCAGTGCCTCGCTGGTCTGTCTTCATTCACCGATCCTTCTGTTTTCGTCGTTTTGAGGTTTCATCATGCCTGCTTCCAAAGCCAAGAAATCTGCCACGCCCGAGGCACCGCCCAGTGCGGCCAAGAGAGCCACCAGTCAACCTACCGAATCGAAAGAACCCGCAGTGAACCCATCAAAGACCAAAGCCAAACCAGCCACCGAAGTTCAGAAAGTTGTGGTCGCCGCATCGGTTGTCGAGAAGAAAAAGCCCGTCCCCATAGCCAAGGTAAGTGTCGAAGACAGCTCAGCCCAAGCCAGTATCGGTAGTAAACGCGGCCGCAAGCCCAAAACCGATAAAGAAGCCGTGGTGGCCGATGAACTCGACATGTCCGACATCGAAGACGATTTGGTCGGCGAGCCGGTGGTCGAAGCGGCTGAGACGGCCGAGACGACCGAAAAGGTCAAGCCCCTGCGCATGAAAATCAGCAAAGCCAAAGAGCGCGCTCTGATGAAGGAATTTGGCCTTGACGAGACCGTGTTGTCGGAAGAAGACCTGGTCAAACGCCGTCTGCGCCTGAAAGCCCTGATCAAACTCGGCAAGACGCGTGGCTACCTGACGCATGGCGAAATCTCCGACCACCTGCCCGACAAGCTGGTCGATGCAGAAACGCTGGAAGTAGTGATTTCCATGCTCAACGACATGGGCGTGGCAGTCTATGAACACACGCCCGATGCCGAAACCCTGCTGCTCAACAACAACGGCCCCACCGCCGCCACCGAGGAAGAAGCCGAAGAAGAAGCCGAAGCCGCCTTAAGCACGGTGGACAGCGAATTTGGCCGCACCACCGACCCGGTTCGCATGTACATGCGCGAAATGGGCACTGTCGAACTGCTCACACGCGAGGGCGAAATCGAAATCGCCAAGCGCATCGAAGGTGGTCTGATGGCCATGATGGAAGCCATTTCGGCATCGCCCGCCACCATCGAGGTCATCTTGCAGCTCGGCGAAGACATCCGCAGTGACAAGGTGGTCATCACCACCATTGTGGATGGCTTTACCAACCCCAACGAGGCCGATGACTATGTGGCCGAAGAAGACTTCGATGAATTTGATGCCGACGATGACGATGACGGCAAGGGTGGCTCCAAGGCGTTGACCAAAAAACTCGAAGAGCTCAAAAAAGAGGCCATGGGTCGCTTTGACCGACTACGAGAGTACTTCGAAAAAATCCACAAGATTTATGAAAAAGAGGGCTATGGCACCCCTCACTATGTCAAAACCCAGCGCGCTTTGTCTGACGAGCTGATGTCCATCCGCTTCACCGCCAAGACGATCGAAAAACTGTGCGACATGGTGCGCGGCCAGGTTGATGATGTGCGTAAGAAAGAACGCGAATTGCGTCGCATCATCGTTGACAAGTGCGGTTACCCGCAAGTCCAGTTCATTACCGAGTTCAGCGGTCGTGACAAGCACCATAACAAGGTGCCCAGCCACCTGCTCGACCTTAAATGGATCGAAAAACAGGCTACTGCCGGCAAGGCTTGGAGCGCCATCATGGGCCGCAACATTCCGCCGGTGCAAGAGCTACAGCAACGCCTGGCCGACCTGCAAGCCAAGGTGGTAGTGCCACTGGACCAGCTCAAAGACATCAACAAACGCATGAACGAAGGCGAATACGCCTCTCGAGCCGCCAAAAAGGAAATGATTGAGGCCAATTTGCGGCTGGTGATCTCGATTGCCAAAAAGTACACCAACCGTGGGCTACAGTTCCTCGATTTGATCCAGGAAGGCAATATCGGCCTGATGAAGGCAGTGGACAAGTTTGAATACCGTCGCGGCTACAAGTTCTCAACCTACGCCACCTGGTGGATTCGCCAGGCCATTACTCGATCCATTGCCGACCAGGCGCGCACCATCCGGATTCCGGTGCACATGATCGAGACCATCAACAAGATGAACCGTATCAGCCGGCAACACCTGCAGGAGTTTGGTTACGAGCCAGATGCCTCGGTGCTGGCCGAGCGCATGGAAATCCCAGAGGACAAGATCCGCAAGATCATGAAAATCGCCAAAGAGCCGATTTCCATGGAAACCCCGATAGGTGACGATGACGACAGCCATCTAGGCGACTTCATTGAAGACGGAGCCAACACCGCGCCAATGGAAGCCGCCATGCAGGCTGGCCTGCGCGACGTGGTGAAAGACATTCTCGACAGCCTGACCCCGCGTGAGGCCAAGGTGTTGCGCATGCGTTTTGGTATCGAGATGACCAACGACCACACGCTCGAAGAAGTGGGCAAGCAGTTTGATGTCACGCGTGAACGCATTCGCCAGATCGAAGCCAAAGCACTGCGCAAACTCAAACACCCGAGCCGCTCGGACAAACTGCGCAGTTTCACTGACAATCTTTAAGAGCGCTCGTGCACTGATGAATAGAGGCAACTCATGACGGCGCCGTGGTTGGGCAACAGCACTTGCCGCTGCGCTAAAATATCCGGCAAGTCTGAAGTTTTGTGAATGCTGAAGAACGGACCGATCAGAAACATCACGATGCTATATTTCAAGACCTGATGCCATTCACATTCACACTTCAGTGGATCACCAGCTCGGTGACGCGGCTTGCTGGTACCACTTTGGTCAGTTTCAGCGTCAGCACACCGTGTTCCAGTTTGGCCTCGCTGTGGCTGGCGTCGATGTCCTGTGGACGCACCACATTGCCTTCGATGCCCACCACCAATTGTTCGCGGCTGATGCCGGGCACATCAAACGTCAGGGTGTAAGACTGCTCGTCCTGCGCCAGCACGGCTGAATGCTGGCTGCGTGACTCTTGTGCTTGCTCCATGAACTGCGCCAATGGGCGAGTGCCAGTTGTGTAAACCTGACGGCGAAAACCAGCGGGGCTAACAGGGGTAAAGAACATGATGGGACTCCTAGTAAACTGTGCGACGGTCACCGTGACCATCGCTTGATGCGTCCAATCTGCGCGCTGCAAGCGGCATTTCAAGGGAAATTTCGATATGTTTATTGTTTGTTGCAAAGCCTTGAAATGGCTCGCATTGGCGCTATATCTGCCGGTTTTTGCGCTGGCGCAACCGGCTGGCCCTACGGTCAGAATCGCCATGATTGAGGGCCTGAGCGGCTCGTTTGCCAACACCGGTGAGGCGGTTTTTCGCAATTTGCTGTGGGCGGTGGAGCGGGTCAATGCGCGTGGCGGGGTCAAGTTGCCCGCCAGCGCCGGTGGCGCACAGACGCTGCTGCTGGAGCGCTTTGACAGCAAAGGTCAGAACGAAGAGGCTCTGACTGCTCTAAAGGCGGCGATTGACCGGGGGGCACGCATCATCACCCAGGGCAACTCGTCGGCGCAGGCGGCGGCACTGATTGATGCCATCAGCAAACACAACGAGCGCGAGCCGCAAAAGCGCGTGCTGTTTTTGAACTATTCGGCAGTCGATCCGATCTTGACCAACGAAAAATGCAGCTTCTGGCATTTCCGGTTTGATGCCCACGCCGACATGCGCATGAGCGCACTGATGTCGGTGATCAAGGATGACGCGGCCTTGAAAAGTGTTTACATCATCGGCCAGGACTACAGCTTTGGCCAGGCGGTGGCACGGGAGGCGCGGCATCAGCTGACGCAACTGCGCCCGGATGTGCGCATTGCCGGCGACGAATTGCATGCCATGGGGCGCGTCAAGGACTTTATTCCCTACGCCACCAAAAT